>DATHUU010000039.1:0-8779 GCA_035461925.1 Ilumatobacter sp. | reverse complement strand
AGGGTCTCGGGGCGCTCCGGTCGCTCGTACAGGTCGGCGAGGTGCGGGGGCAGCGGCGGACGGACGCCGGTGGCGCGCTCGACGGTGTCGGGGAACTTGGCCGGGTGGGCGGTCGACAAGGTCACGACCGGCCGCCCGCCGGTCAGGCGGTGGGTGGCAGCGGTACCGGTCGCCGTGTGCGGATCGATCAGGTGACCGGTCTCGCGATACACCCGTCCGATCTCGGCGAGGGTCTCGTCGTCGTGGAACCGGGCGGCCCGGAACGAACCGTCGATGAACGCCGAGCGCTGGTCGGCCTCGACGTCGAGCCGCCCACTGGCACGGAACCGGCCGAGCTGCTCGGCAGTCAGGCCTCCGTCACGGCCGTTCATCTCGAACAGGAGCCGCTCGAAGTTCGACGACACCTGGATGTCCATGCTCGGGCTCAACGTCGGCACGACGTCGCGGGTCGACATGTCGTCGTCGTTGATGAAGCGGGTCAGGATGTCGTTCGTGTTCGAGGCGACGACGAAGTCGTGGATCGGTGCGCCCATCTCGCGGGCGATCCAGCCGGAGAGCACGTTGCCGAAGTTGCCCGTCGGCACGCAGAACGTGGGCTCGCCGGCGAGTGCCCGCGAGGCGGTCACGTAGTAGACGACCTGGGCCATGATCCGGGCCCAGTTGATGGAGTTGACCGCCGAGAGGTGGAGCTCGTCCCGGAACGCAGCATCTCCGAACATCGCCTTCACGAGATCTTGGCAGTCGTCGAAGTTACCGTCGATCGCGATCGCGTGGACGTTCGGGCTGTCGACCGTGGTCATCTGACGGCGCTGGACGTCGCTCGTCCGCCCGGTCGGATAGAGGATGACGATGTCGACGTGGTCGCATCCCTTCACGCCGTCGATGGCTGCCGAACCGGTGTCGCCGCTGGTGGCGCCGACGATCGTGATCCGCTCACCACGGGCGGCGAGGACGTGGTCGAACATCCGGCCGACGAGCTGGAGCGCGACGTCCTTGAAGGCGAGCGTCGGGCCGTGGAACAGCTCGAGCAGCCAGTGCTGGTCGTCGATCTGGACGAGCGGGACGACGGCGGGGTGTCGGAACGTGGCGTACGCGTCACGGCACAGTCGGGTGACGTCGTCGGACGACAGGTCGTCGCCGACGAAGCAGTTGACGATCGCCGCCGCGACGTCCTCGTACGTGTCGAGACCGGTCAGGTCGGGCAACGTCGGCCAGGCGTCGGGGACGTACAGCCCCCCGTCGCGGGCGAGACCCGCGAGCAGCACGTCCGCGAATCCGAGCACCTCGGCCTGGCCCCGGGTCGAGACGTACCGCACGGCGGTCACGAGCCGATCACGCGGATGAAGCTGCCGACCCGGTGCACGGCGGGGAGGTCGCGGAGTCGGCGGACGGTCGCCTGCACGTCGGCTTCGACGGCCTCGTGGGTGATGAAGACGAGCCGGGCGTCGGGTCCGTTCCCTTCCTGCTCCGCGGCGCGGATGCTGACACCGTGCTCCGCGAACGCCCCGGTGACGGCGTGCAGCACACCCGGTTCGTCGGCGACGTCGAGGCTCAGGAGGTACTCGGCGCTCGTCTCGTCGATCGCCCGGATCGTCGCACGGCCGAACGTACCGAGCGCGCCGTTCGTCCGTTTCGACAGGTTGACCGCGGCGTCGATCACGTCGCCGAGCACGGCCGAGGCCGTCGGGCTGCCACCGGCGCCGCGCCCGTAGAACATCAGCTGACCGACCGCGTCGCCCTCGACGAAGACGGCGTTGAAGCTCTCACGGACGCTGGCGAGGGGGTGGTGCAACGGCACCATCGCGGGGTGCACGCGCACGGCGACATCGCCCGAGGCAGGGTCGCGCTCGGCGATGCCCAGCAGCTTGACGACGTAGCCGAGGCGCTGCGCGACGGCGATGTCGGCGGCTGTGATGCCACTGATGCCCTCGTGGTACACGTCACCGGCGACGACCTTCACGCCGAAGGCGATGGTGGCGATGATGGCCGCCTTCGCACCGGCGTCGAAGCCTTCGACGTCGGCCGTCGGATCGCGCTCGGCGTAGCCGAGCTCCTGCGCCTCGGCGAGCGCCTCACCGTACTCGGCGCCCTCTTCGCTCATCTTCGAGAGGATGAAGTTGGTCGTGCCGTTGAGGATGCCCATCACCCGGGTGACGGGCTCACCGCGCAAGCTCTCACGGAGAGGACGGATGAGCGGGATGCCACCGGCCACCGCGGCTTCGAACAGCAGGTCGACGCCGTGCTCGTCGGCGAGCGCGAACAGCTCCGTCCCGACGTTGGCGAGCAGTTCCTTGTTGCCGGTGACGACCGGCTTGCCGGCGGTGAGCGCGGTGGCGATCAGCTCGCGGGCGGGTTCGATGCCGCCGATCACCTCGACGACGAGGTCGATGTCGGGGTCGGTGACGACCGCCATCGCGTCCCGGGTCAGGACACCCTCGGCGAGGGTGACGCCACGGTCGCGCGAGACGTTGCGCACGGCGACGCGCGTGATCTCGAGCCGCAGTCCGGTGCGGGCCTCGATCATGCCCGCCTGCCGCTCGAGCAGGGGCACGAGCGCCCCACCGACGTTGCCGCAGCCGAGGAGGCCGATGCGGATGGTTCGCTGGTCGTTCGACACGGCAGGCAGGCTAGTGCCGGTGCCCGTGGAGCGACCCGTCCGTTCGGACCCTCAGGCGGGGAGCTTGACGTCGTAGTAGTGGTCGACCGCGGCGACGAGCGCGGCGAACCGGTCGGGGTCGAGGACGGCGCCCTCGCGGCGCATCCCGTCGGGGCGAGGTCGAGCATCCGCCAGACGCGGGCAGAGCTGACACGACGCTGCGGATCCCAGCCACCAATCCCGATCGGCACCTGCGCCCGCGATCGTCGGCCTGGGTCGTCAGCGGGACACCCACGAGCTTGCTGCCGCGACGCCCGATGATGACGACCGGACGGTCCTTGCCCTGGGTCGGGTCCTCCTCGAACGGCCCCAGGCCCAGACGATCTCGCCCGGGTCGGGGTCGCCGTCCATGCGTGGCGTGTACTCGATGTGGACGACACCTCGGACGGGACCGGTCGACCGGCGCCGCGTCGCTTCGGTCGGCGACCGCCCCTCCCCCGCTTCCTCAGCTTGTCGACGAAGCGAGCGAGGTCGATCCGCGAGTCACGTGGCGATCCTCGGACGGCTCGTGATCGGTCTGACTTCTCGCGGACGGGTGGCGGCTGGTTGGCTGACGGGATGCGCAAGCCACGCCTCACCTCGATCCGTCTCGTGCACCGGACCGGTGAGCCGGTCGCGACGATGCTGTTCGACCGACCGGAGCGATTGAACGCCCTGTCGCGGGTGCTGCTCGGCGAGGTCGTCGACGCGTGTCGCTGGCTCGATGCGACGACCGAGGTCAAGGCCGTCGTCGTGCGCGGCGCCGGTCGAGCCTTCTCGGCCGGCTTCGACCTCGGCGACTTCCAGCAGCTCGACGGTCGCCGCGACGACACGGTCAGCCCACGCGACTCGGCCGATCTCGGTCGGGTGGCGGCCGAGGCGCTCACCGACGTCCGGCCGCTGACGGTCGCCGCGATCCACGGTCACTGCGTCGGCGGCGGCCTGGTGCTCGCGGCGGCGTGCGACCTGCGCATCGCCGCGCAAGACGCTCGCTTCTCGATCCCCGAGGTCGATCTCGGGATCCCGCTCGCCTGGGGTGGGATCCCACGCCTCGTCCGCGAGCTCGGCCCGGCGGTCACCAAGGAGCTCGTGCTCACCTGCCGTCCGTTCGGTGCCGACGAGGCCCACGCGCTCCGGTTCCTCAACCGTGTGGTTCCGGCCGACGAGGTGATCACCGCGGCCGAGCAGCTCGCCGCCGAGCTCGCGAGCAAGCCGGCGTTCTCGCTCCGGGCCACGAAGATGCACGTCAACGCGGTGATGGACGAGATCGCCGGCGTCGGCCGCAACGCCAACGACGCCGACACCCTGGTCGCCGCCCTCCAGGACCCGGAGTCCCGCGAGGCCAGCCGCCGCTACCTCCGCGCCAAGCGCTGATCGCGCAAGGTGTCAGACACCTTGCGCGACAGCTCACGCCGCCGACCGCAGCACCCGGTGGGCGACGTCGAGCAGCAGAGGTTGCTGTTCTGCCCGCCGCTTCGCACGCCACGTGGCCTGCCGGATCTGATGCCGGCCGCCGAATCCCAGGTGTTCGAGGAGTGGCGCTGCGTCATCGCCCAGCTCGGCGGCCGCGACGAGGAGCACCGTTCGCTCGAGATGCGCAGCGGCAGCGATCTCGTCGCCGAACTCCTCCAATGCGAAGCCGGTGATCGCTTCGATGATCGTCGGGGCGAGGCCGCTCAGCGGCTGCGCCATGAACTCGGTGAACGCGATCCGGTCGTCGCCGAACATCTCGAGCACGACCTCCGTGTGCATCCACGCCGGGCTTCTCCGATGGCCGAGATAGGTCCGCAGGCTGGACCAGCGGTAGGAGTCGAGTGGCGCACCCTGGAGGATCGGCACCGGGTTCGCATGGATGTACCGGGTCGTGGCGAGCAAGTACGCGTCGGAGTCGACCTCCTTCGAGCGGAAGCGGCCCCTCAGGATCGGGCCGTCGCTCGCGAGGCGGGCGTTGAAACGCCGAGTGACGACCGCCTGCAACCACTGCATCATCTCGGAGAGGTGACCGTCCGGACAGCGGACCAGCAGATGGAAGTGATTGGTCATCAGACAGTAGGCGTGCACCTCGACCGCGAATCGCTCGCATGCCTCCCCGAGCGCCTTGCCGAACTCGACCCGGTCGCGATCTGACAGGAAGATGGCCCGCCGGCCGGCTCCTCTGTTCATGACGTGGAACCAGCCCACCTGACGGTGATGACGGAGTGCCCTTCCCATGCGCTGATCATGAACCAGGGGTGTTGCAGCGTCGCGCGAGGTGTCTGACACCTTGCGCGACGGTCAGCCGACGTCGGTGGCGAGGAGGTCGTCGACGGTCTCGCGGCGGATGACGACCCGTGCGTCGCCGTCGCGGACGAACACGACCGGGGGGCGCGTGATCGCGTTGTAGTTCGAACCCATCGAGCGGCCGTAGGCGCCGGTGACCGGGGTCGCGACGAGGTCGCCGACGCGCACGTCGGCCGGGAACCGGGCGTCGAACAAGAGCACGTCGCCGCTCTCGCAGTGCTTGCCGACGAGCCGCCCGTGCACCGGCCGGTCGGCGAAGGGTGCTCGCGGGAGGACCGACTCGTAGCCGGAGCCGTAGAGGACGGGTCGTGGGTTGTCGCTCATGCCGCCGTCGACGGAGAAGTAGGTGCGAACGCCGGGGATGTCCTTGATCGTGCCGAGCGTGTAGACGGTGACCGCCGCGGCGGCGACGATCGAGCGGCCCGGCTCGACGCTCACCCGTGCCGTCACGCCGAGCGCCTCGCACGCGTCGCGGAGCACGCTCCCCCACTGGGTGAGGGTCGGCGCCTCCTCGGTCTCGGTGTAGGCCACGCCGAGACCGCCACCGAGCACGAGCTCGGGCAGTCCGAGCGGTGCCGTGAACCCGGCCATCACCTCGACTGCCTTACCGAAGCTCGACGCCGCGAACACGTTCGACCCGATGTGGCAGTGGAGCCCGACGAGCTCGACGCTCGACGACTCGTGCGCCCGGAGCACGGCCCGCATCGCATCGCCGTTGCCGAGGTTGAACCCGAACTTCGAGTCGTCCTGACCGGTCGCGATGAACTCGTGGGTGTGGGCGTGCACGCCCGGCGTGATCCGCAAGAGGACGCTCGGAACCGGGCCGACCCCCTCGGCGTGCAGCGCGTCGAGGCGGTCGAGCTCGTCGAAGGAGTCGACCACGATGTGGCCGACGCCGGAGGTGATCGCGGTGCGGAGCTCGGTGACGCTCTTGTTGTTGCCATGGAGCACGCACGCGCTCGCGGGAACACCGGCGGCGAGCACGGTGTGGAGCTCACCCCCGGTCGCGACGTCGAGGCGCATCCCTTCCTCGTGGGCGAGCCGTGCCATCGCCTTGCACAAGAAGGCCTTCGTTGCGTACACGGCCCGCTCGGGGCCGAACGCTGCGACGGCCTCACGACAGCGGGCACGGATGTGCTCCTCGTCGTAGACGAACAGCGGCGTGCCGAACTCCGACGCCAGATCTCGGATCGAGCACCCGCCGATCGTGAGCCACCCGTCCTCGCCGAGGTCGGCGCTGTCGGGCAGCAGGCGTCGGGCGAGTGCGGTCACGGCGGCCACGGTAGCCAACCCGTCACATGGCGTCCGGGGCGGCGATGCCGAGCAGGTCGAGACCATGGGCGAGGGTGCGAGCCGTCACGTCGCAGAGCGCGAGCCGGCTGGTGCGGACCGGCTCCTCGGCCTTCATCACCGGGCAGTGCTCGTAGAACCCGGTGAACTCCTGGGCGAGCTCGAACAGGTACGTGCAGAGCTTGTGCGGAGAGTAATTCGCCATCGTGTCGGCGAGCACGCTCGGATAGGCGAGCAGCCGCTGCGCGAGTGCACGCTCCTGGAGCTCGCCGAGGGTGATCGCGCTGCCCCGCACCGCCTCGCGCTCGACCTCGGCGCGACGGAAGATCGAGCAGATCCGGGCGTGCGCGTACTGGAGGTAGGGAGCGGTGTTGCCGTCGAATGCGAGCATCCGGTCCCAGTCGAAGACGTAGTCCTTGATCCGGTCGTTCGACAGGTCGGCGTACTTGACGGCACCGATGCCGATCATGCGGGCGACCTCGGTGCGCTGGTCACCGTCGAGGTCGGGGTTCTTCTCGGCGACGGCCGCGGCGGCACGTTCGACCGCCTCGTCGAGGAGCTCGATCAGCTTCACCGAGTCGCCGGAGCGGCTGCGGAGCATCTTGCGGTCCTCGCCGAGCACGCTCCCGAACGCGATGTGGATGGCCTCGGCGGGCGGCTCGAGCCAGCCGGCCATCTTCGCCACCTCGAACACCATGTTCAGGTGCTGCGCCTGCGGTGCCCCGACGACGTACAGCAGCAGGTCGGCGCCGAGGCGGTCGACGCGGTCGAGCACGCAGGCGAGGTCGCTCGTGGCATACATGAACGCGCCGGCGCTCGATCGAACGATCAACGGCAGCGGCTCGTTCTCCCGGTTCGTGAACCCCGGTGGGAACACGACCTTCGCCCCCTCGCTCTCCTCGACGAGCCCGGCCCCTTCCAGCCGCGCGTACGCGTCGGGCATCAGGTTCTGGTACCGGCTCTCACCCACCAGATCGTCGTCGGTGAGCAGCACGCCGAGCTTGCGGTACACCTCGTCGAAGTAGTCGTTCGACATGTCGACGAGGCGTTGCCAGATCTTGATCGTGTCCCGGTCGTACCCCTGGAGCATGACGACCCGGTCGCGGGCCCGGGCCTGGAAGTCGATGGATTCGTTGAACTTGCGGTTGGCCTCCTTGTAGAAGCCGTCGAGGTCGCCCTGGCGGAGTCCCGCCGCGGCGACGTCTTCGCCGATGTCGAGCAAGTGCTCGATGAGCATGCCGAACGGGCGGCCCCAGTCGCCGATGTGGTTCTCGCGTATGACGGTGTGACCTTGGAACTGGAGCATCCGGACGAGCGCGTCGCCGATGACGGTCGAGCGGAGGTGACCGACGTGCATCTCCTTGGCCACGTTCGGCGCGGAGTAGTCGACGACCGCCGTGCGCTTCGTGTGCGCCTCGGGCACGCCGAGCCGGTCGTCGACCGCGACGGCGTCGAGCTGGGCGGCGAGGAACCCGTCGTCGAAGGTGAGGTTGATGAAGCCGGGCCCGGCGATCTCGACCTCGGTGCAGACGCCCGCGAGCACGCCGGAGTCGACGACCCGCTGGGCGATCTCGCGAGGGTTCGACCCGATCCGCTTGGCGAGCGGCAGTGCCCCGTTCACCTGGGCGTCGGCGCGGTCGCTCGGGCGCACCACCGGGTCGGCGGGCGAGCCGGCGATGTCGGCGAACACCGGGGCGAGCAGATCGGAGACGATGGAGAGGGGGTCGGCCACGTCGTCCATTGTGGCCGGACACGACGGTGATCGCGACCGACCTAACGTTCTGGCGATGGAGTGGACCGACGTCGCCGCCCACCTCGTCGGACTGGCGCACCTCGCCACCGTCTCCGGCGACGGGAAGCCACACGTCGCGATCGTGTCCCCGCGCGTCGAGGGCGACATCGTCTGGATCGGTGCCCTGAGGTCGAGCAAGAAGGTCAGGAACGTGACCGCCCGGCCGGTCGGGGCGTTGGTGTGGTCGAGGACCGCCGAGGCGTACGTCGACGTGACGATCGAAATCGTCGACCTCGTGTCGGAGAAGCGCCGGCTGTGGGAGGGCTGGGCCTACGATCCGGCGGTGTTCTTCGCATCGCCCGACAACGAGGACTACGTCCTGCTGCGCTGCACACCGATCTCGGCGACGCTGATGACGGCCGGCGACCGCGGCCCGCTGCGGCAGCGATGGAAGCCCTCGCGCTGAGCACCGGTGCCAAGCACCGCGCGTCCCGCTAGATTCGGCATGCCCGCCCTCGTAGCTCAGGGGATAGAGCATTGGCCTCCGGAGCCATGTGCGCAGGTTCGAATCCTGCCGAGGGCACTCCCCGGAAACGGGTCATGAACTGGTCGTTTACCTGATACGACGCCCGTTCGGACGCATCGGCAACTTACCGCTGTTATCCCCTGTTGACCCTCATTCCCCGCCAGTCGCGGGAGGAGCGCGGGAGGAACTAGCGATGCACGAACACCAGAACCATCCGCTTCGAGGGTGCCCCCACACCGCGGAGAGCGGTCAGCCGCCAGAGTCCCATCGGTCTCCACATCCACCAAGGCCGGCGCCTGGTACCTACTTGGTACAT
>DATHUU010000038.1:0-5696 GCA_035461925.1 Ilumatobacter sp. | reverse complement strand
CTCGATGTAGCGGGCACCCCAGTAGAGCCGATCGGCGGTGCGGGCGAGCAGGACGGCCATCAGCCGATCCCGCTGCGATCGACGTAGGCGCCGTCGACGATCCAGGTGTCCTTGCTCCCGCCACCTTGGGACGAGTTCACGACCAACGAGCCCTTCGGCAGGGCCACCCGCGTGAGGCCGCCGGGCGTCACGTAGCTCGTCGCACCGGTCAGGACGAACGGGCGCAGATCGACGTGACGCGACTCGATCCCGTCCTCGACGAGCGTCGGCACCGTCGACAGCGACAGGATCGGCTGCGCGACCCAGTTGCGCGGGTCGGCTCTGATCGCCTCGATCGCCGCATCGAGCTCGTCGCGGGTCGCGCGGTTCCCGATCACGATCCCGTAGCCGCCGCTCTCGTTCGCCGGCTTCACCACCAGCTCGCCGATGTGGTCGATCACGAACCGTCGCTCGTCGTCGTACATCGTGCGGTACGTCGGCACGTTGGGGATGAGCGGCTCCTCACCGAGGTAGTACCGGATGATGTCGGGGACCCAGGCGTACACGACCTTGTCGTCGGCGACGCCGGCGCCCGGCGCGTTCGCGAGACCGACGTTGCCGGCCTTCCACGCCCGCATCAACCCGGGCACGCCGAGCATCGAGTCCTCGCGGAACGCCTCCGGGTCGAGGAACAGGTCGTCGATGCGTCGGTAGATGACGTCGACCCGCACGAGCCCGTCGATCGTCTTCATGTACACGCGGTCGTCGCCACCCACGACGAGGTCGGCACCCTCGACGAGCTCGGCACCCATGCGAGCGGCCAGGAACGAGTGCTCGAAGTAGGCCGAGTTGAAGACGCCCGGTGTGAGGACCGCGATGTGCGGGTCGTCGACGCCGTCCGGGGCGAGCGACGTCAGCAGGCGGTTGAGCTCGTCGGTGTACGCGTCGACCGGGCGGATGCGCTGACGTTCGAACAGCTCGGCGAACGCCCGCTTCGCGACGCCCCGGTTCTCGATCACGTAGCTGACGCCCGACGGAACTCGCAGGTTGTCCTCGAGCACGTACATCTGACCGTCGTGGTCGCGGACCAGGTCGGTGCCGGAGACGTGCGCCCAGACACCGAACTTCGGGTGGACCCCCCGGCACTGTGGACGGTAGTTGACGGACGCCTCCAGCAGATCGGCCGGGAACACGCCGTCCGAGATCACCCGCTGGTCGTTGTAGATGTCGTCGACGAACATGTTGATCGCCCGCAGCCGCTGGGCGAGACCGGCGCTGATCCGGTCCCACTCCTCGCCCGCGATCACCCGCGGGATGATGTCGAAGGGCCACGCCCGGTCGATGTTCTGCCCGTCGGAGTAGACGGTGAACGTGATGCCCATCGTGAGGATGTCGAGCTCGGCGATGCGTTGCCGGTTCCTGAGCTCCTCCTCCCCGATCCGCCCGACGAGCTCCCAGAGGGCCGCGGCGTGGGGGTGCGGGTGGCCGGTGGCATCGAGCGCTTCGTCCATGTGCCGTGCGACCATAGGACACGACGCCGACGTTGTCACCCGACGCCCGGCGGTGTTCACACGGCCGTCACGGTCTCCCCGGGCAGCTCGGCGTCGTCGGTGCCGTGGAAGCCGTCGCTGCCGTCGCTGGGCGCCGACGCAGCGTTGGGCCCACCGTCGATCACGCCGTTGATCCACGACCGCATCACCCACACACCGACGACCACGAGCGAGAGCCCGACGCCCGCCAGCACTGCGGCGGCGCCGCGGTCCGTGCCGGTTCCGATGACCCTCCCGAGCGTCCGCCCCCCGATCTCACCGTCGGCCATCGCCGGTTCGGCCACCGTGGCGATCACGATGCCGGCGGTCAGCGCGCCCAACGGTTCGAGCCCGCGTCCGATCGCCGCGCGCAACCCGAATACCCGACCCTGCATGCCGTGGGGAACCCGCTCGTGGTAGATCGTGGCGACCGCCGCGCTGACCGCCGGCACCATGCCGAGCGCGATCACGACGCCCACGATCAGCACGGCGAACTGCGGACGGGCCGCGGCGACCAGGCAACCGACGCCGGTCACGACGAGCGCCGCACCGAAGGTTCGGACCCGTCGCCGGGCGACGCCCATCGAGCCCAGCACGATCGTCCCGACGAGCATCGACACACCACCGGCACCGAGCACGAGCCCGGCCCGCGTCGCTCCACCGAGGTTCGTGGCGAGACCGATGATCGAGACGTTGAAGAACGCGAGGAAGAAGTTCGTGATCGCCATCGCCACGAGCAGCACGACCAGCGGACGCCCGTCGCCGCGGAGCCAGGCGACGACGCTCCGCCACGACCCGTCGTCCTGCGGCCCCTGGACCGTGTCGGTGGGAACGGCGTCTCCGAAGGGGACGACGGTGGTGCAGACGATCGCGACGAGGAAGGTGACGACGTCGACGAACAGCACGGCGGTGATGCCCCACCAAGCGACGAGCGGCGTCGCGACGACCGGGCCGACCACCACACCGACCGCCGGCCCGAACTGGTTGAGCGCGTTGGCCCGGCCGAGCGCTTCGCGGTCGACGAGGAGCGGGACCGCGGCCTGGAAGGCGGGGAACTGGAACGCTGACCCGATGCCGCCGATGAACGCCGCGACGACCAGGTGCCACACCTCCAGTCGGTCGGTCGCGGCCAGCGCCAGCGCGGCGATCGTCCCGACCGATGCGACGGTGTCGGCGATGATCATCATCCGGCGCCGCGGGACACGGTCGACGATCGGGAGGAACGGCCCGGCGAGCAGCGCCGGCGCCGCCGCCATGGCGGTGAGGGCGCCCAACCACGCCGCGCTGCCGGTCTCGAGGTACACCCACACGGCGACGCCGACACCCGAGACCATGCTCCCGACCAGCGAGAGCGTCTGCCCGAGCCAGACGGTCAGGAACGGTCGGGAGAGCGAGGGCCGGTCGCTCACTCGCGGAACCACCGCCGGAGGCGACGCTGCTCCGCCGCCGACGTGAGGCGGCGGCGTCGCTCGGTGGCGGTGTGCTGGACGTAGAGGAGGTCCGTCGGGACGGACCGGTCGAAGATCGTGCTGTCCATACCTTCATTCAACCACATTGAACAGTATTGTTCAAGTCCCTTGAATGATTCATGGCCTGTGAACCAACGCGCTACGCTGGCCGAGATGGCGCTCCACGACGATCTTGCCGAGACCGACTTCAACATCGAGCACGACGATCCGGTGGAGGACGGCTGGACCCCGGTGCCCGGCGTCGGTGAGCCCGTCGAGCGGTTCGAGCTCGACGACCTCGACCTCCTCGGACACCTCACCCACCCGGTCCGGGGCGCACTGCTCCGACGGCTGAAGGAGCCAAGGACCGTCGCCCAACTGGCCGCGGCGCTCGACGCGCCGGTGACCCGCCTCTACCACCACGTCAACAAGCTCGAACAGCTCGGCCTGATCCGGGTCGTCGCGACACGCCAGGTCGCCGCGGTCACGGAACGTCGCTACCAGGCCAGCGGCCGCTCGTTCCGCATCGCCCGCTCGCTCTTCGAGACCGCCGACGACCGCGAGCTCTCGATCGCGCTCGGCTCGCTGTTCGACGTCGCCAAACACGGGTTCCAGCGAACGGTCGAGAGCGGCGGCTACCGCGACCTCGATCACCTCGAGGACCAGTCGACCGTCTCACTCGGCGACCTCGCCCTCTCCCCCGAACGCCGCAGCGATCTGGTGCATCGCCTCAGCGAGCTCGTCGAGGAGTTCCGCTCCGACCGCGACCTCGACGACCCCGCCGCCGAGCACGTCACGCTCTTCGTCGCGGTCTACCCCAACGTCGGCTGACCGGTTCCAGGACGACAGGTCCCCCGAGCTTCACTCGTTGGCGGGCTTCGGTTCCTTCGGGAGACCGAGGACGCGCTCGCCGACGATGTTGCGCTGGATCTGGCTCGTGCCACCCCAGATCGTCTCCGATCGGGAGAAGAAGAACGCGGACATCATGCTGCTCACCGGGTAGCCGTCGCGGCGCTGGTCACGACCTGATCCGGGCCACGAACCCGACTCGGGTCCGGTGGTCACGAGCATCGACTCGGCGCCCCACACGTCGAGCGCAAGTTCCATCGCCTCCTTGTGCATCTCCGACCAGAACATCTTGTTGGTCGCCCCGAGCGCGATCGTGCCCATGTCCTTCTTGCCGGTGATGGCCGTGGTCAGGTTCCGGAGGCCGTTGATCCGCAGGATCTGGATCTTGGTGTAGTACTCCATGAGCCGCTGACGGATCATCGGATCGTCGATCCTGCCGTTGGCCCGGGCGGCCTCGAGCATCAAGCGGTACTCCTCCTCGAAGCGGCGGTAGCCGGTCGTGGCCGACTGACCGCGCTCGAACGCGAGCGTCGAGTTGGCGACCTTCCAGCCGTTGTTCACACCGCCGACGACGTTGTCCTTCGGCGCCTTGGCGTCGGTGAAGAACACCTCGCAGAACTCGGCGGTCCCGTCGGGCTGGGTGATGCCACGCACCTCGACGCCGGGCTGCTTCATCGGCACGAGGATGTAGGAGATGCCGGCATGTTTCGGGGCATCAGGACTGGTGCGGGTGAGGAGGAAGCAGTAGTCGGCGTGGTGCCCCTGCGTCGTCCAGACCTTTTGGCCGTTGATGATCCATTGGTCCCCGTCCAGCACCGCGGTGGTCTTGAGCGAGGCGAGGTCGGAGCCGGAGTTCGGCTCCGAGAACCCCTGGCACCACCGCGTCTGGCCCTTCAGGATGCCCGGGAGGAACTCTCGCTTCTGCTCCTCCGAGCCCCATTGCAGGAGTGTGGGGCCGACCAGCGTGTCGCCGAAGAAGTCGCCGCGCATCGGCGCCTTGGCGCGCGCGAACTCCTCGGCGAGCACCACGCCCTGCATCGTGCTGAGGCCCTTGCCGCCGTACTCGTTCGGCCACGTCGCACAGATCCAGCCGCCCTCGAACAGCTTCTGCGGCCAGTCGGCGTTGAACTGCCGGCGCTCCTCGTCGGTCATCTCGAAGCCGTCGTCGAACCACCCGTCGGGCAGGTTCTCCTCCAGCCAGGCACGGATCTCGACGCGGAATTCCTCGGCTTCGGCGGGGTAGCTCAGGTCCATGACCCCATTCTGCCCCACCACTTGACCCGCGGGTCAAGTCGCGTTCAGGCGGGGACGCCGAGGCGGTCGTACGCGGCGGGGAGGGCCTGGAGCTCGGGCATCACCTGCGACGCGAACAGTCGCATCGAGCGCTCGGCCTCGTCGATCGGCATGCCCGCGTACGAGAACACGCCCATGTAGGCGTCGGCGTACGTGTGGTCCTGGTTGGTGACGAACTTGTCGACCACCTGCTCGGGCGTGCCCCACACCTGGATGCCGAGGAAGAACTCGATCATCATCTCCTTGCCGCCCGGCGCCATCAGGCGGTCGTACATCTCACCGTGGAACTCGTACCCCGGCGTGTTCTTGAGGTGGTCCTGGTCGAACTCGTAGTGCCGCACCACCGAGTCCCAGTAGCCACCGATGTAGCGACGGGCCATCTCCTCGGCGCGGTCGGCGGACTCGTCGACGAAGGTCCAGCCGGCGCAGTACGGCGGCGGCGGCTCGGCACCGTCGTTGGCCTCGCGGTACACGTCGCGGTACGTGGCGAGCTCCGCCCGGTGCACCTTCCACGGCTTCTGCGGGATGATCAGGAGCCCGACACCCATCCTCGCCATGATCGCCGACGATTCCGGTGAGATCGCCGCCGCGTACGTGC
>DATHUU010000037.1:0-5821 GCA_035461925.1 Ilumatobacter sp. | reverse complement strand
CGATGGGTGTCCGGCTCGGCATCTGGTCCTCACTGCGCTACCTGGCCAAGAACCGGTCGACCGTGCTCTCGATGATCGCGCCGGGCGGGTACGACCCGACCGATCTCGTCACTGCGCTGGCGCCGGATGCCGAGCGACTCGGGATCGAGTCCCTGCACTGCTTCACCTTCAACTCCGTCGCCGACACCGTCGCGTGGCGGGATGCACTGATCGCCGCGGCGTCCGAGTGACGCGCCGGCCGGCCCGGTGCTGATGCAGACTGGGTCGATGGCGAACGTGGTCGTGATCGGTGCCGGTGTGATCGGGTCGGCGATCGCACTCGAGATGCAGCGCGGTGGCCATGACGTCGTCGTCGTCGACCGCGGTCCGGCGGCCGGTGCCGGCTCGACGAGCGCGTCGTCGTCGATCATCCGCTTCACCTACTCGACACGCGATGCGATCCTGTTGGCGTGGGAGGCTGCGCAGCGCTGGGTCGACTGGGCCGGCTACCTCGACGCCGGTGCCGACACCGATGCCGACACCGATGCCGACACCGATGCCGACACCGATGCCGACACCGATGCCGACTTGGTGCTCGCACGGTTCATCACCTGCCCGAACCTGACCTTGTTGTCCGATGGTCTGGACGCCGACGCGATCACGCCGTGGTGGGACGAGTTCGGCATCGACTACGAGGTGCTCACTGCTGCCGAGGTGCACGCGCGCTTCCCGGCGCTCGACGTCGGGCGGTTCTTCCCGCCCAAGCTCGCCGGCGATCCCGGGTTCGCAACCCCGCCCGACGGTGAGCTCGGGGCGTTGCTCAGCCCCGGCGCCGGGTTCGTCGACGATCCGCGCCTGGCGGCGGCGAACCTCGCGGATGCCGCCTGTCGACTCGGCACCACGTTCCGCTTCGGTGCCGACGTCGTCGCGGTCGATCGTGGTCACGGTCGCGTGGCGGGCGTCAGGTTGGCGACGGGGGAGCGGATCTCGGGCGACGTGGTCGTGAACGCCGCCGGTCCGCACTCGTCGCTCGTCAACCGCTCGGCCGGCGTCACCGACGACATGCGGATCTCGCACCGGGCGCTCCGCCAGGAGGTGTTCACCGTGCCGGCCCCGGCCGGCGTCCGGCTGGAGGATGGCGGTCCCTTCGTCGCCGATCTCGACCTGGGCCAGTACTTCCGCCCGCAGCCCGGCGGCACCGTCCTCATCGGTGGCACCGAGGCGGAGTGCGACGGCCTCCACTGGGTCGACGACCCCGACACCAACCCGCCGCACCCGACGGTGGAGGTGTGGGAGACGGCGATGTGGCGGTTCGCCCGCCGGGTCCCGTCGTTCGGCGTGCCGCACGCGCCGGTCGGGTTGGCCGCGCTCTACGACGTGACCGACGACTGGATGCCGCTCTACGACCGCTCGTCGCTCGACGGGTTCTTCATGGCGTGCGGTACGAGCGGCAACCAGTTCAAGAACGCACCGATGGTCGGGACCGTGATGCGGGCGATCATCGAGGCGACGCTGGCCGGGCACGATCACGACGCCGATCCGGTCCGGGTCGTCGGGTCGGTGACGGGTGCTGCGATCGACACCGGTGCGTTCTCGCGTCGACGCGCCCCGGCGACGACGTCGCAGACGGTGCTCGGCTGATCGGGAGGTGGCTCAGACCGTCGCGAACGCCGAGTCGCGCACGACCTGCTCGAGGTGCGCGAGATGGGTCTCCAACGCGCGGGTGAGGCGCGCCTTCTGGCCGGAGGCGACCAGGTCGACGACGAGGCCGGTGAACACCGCCGTGGCGAGGGTCGCCTCGACCGTGGCGATGTTCGGCGGGACACCCTCGGCGAGGAGTCCACGCTCGATGCCGAGGTGCCAGTGCTCGATCTGGCGGCCGCGCTGGCGTCGCGTCACCCCCCCGAGCGAGTGTTCGAGGGCGACCGCCTCGATGCCGAGGCGCACGATGGCGAGGTTCTCCGGCGAGGCCGTCGTCCACTTCCACCAAGCTCGGAGCAGCTCGGCCTGGGTCATGCTCGGCCGACGCTGGAGCCATCGCCGTTCGACGTCCTGCTGCCTCTGGCCCGTCCGTCGCAGCGCTGCCGCGAGCAGGTCGTCCTTGGTGCCGAAGTGGTGGACGAGCGCGTTCACGCTCACGCCCAACGACTTGGCCATCGGGCGGAACGAGACGTCGGCCAGTCCGTGCTGGCCGAGGTAGACGACCACGCGGTCGAGGAGTGCGGTGCGGCGGGAGAGGTCGACGAGCCGTGCCATCAGCGCGGCAAGGTAGCAGGCGTCGAGGCCGCTTCGGGGTGGGTGGCCGTCGCGACCGGTCAGCACGGCGAACATTGTTGAGCTCGGGCTACGCGAGCGCGACCGAGCCCGCGCTGGAGGGCTTGCCGCCGGAGTTGGCAGAACCGGCGTCGGAGGGCATCGGCAGCGCGTTAACCCGGCCCGGGAGGCGGAGGGCGACCTCGCTCTGCTGCCGAGGTCGAGCCGGCCCTCGAGTGAGCCTGCGTCGCGACCCGTCGGGACGTGTCAGCCGATGCGCCCGAGGGTGATGTCGCCGCTCACCGTCTTGACGAGGAGGCGGACCGTGCGACGCGGCTCGGTCGGGTTGCCCGCGGTCGGTGTTGCCCGGTCGGGGAGACGCGTCCGTCCACTCACGGTCGTCAGGTCGGGCTCGACCCGAATGCCGGACGGCAGACCGAGCTCGACATCACCGGACACCGACCGGATCGACGCACTCGACCCGCCGAAGTGATCGATCCGCACGTCGCCCGACGTCGTGCCGATCTCGAGATCGCCCATGAGACGGCGGACCCGAACGTCACCCGACGCGGTCGTCGCGGCGAGGCGTCCTCCGATCTCGGTGACCTCGAGCGCACCCGAGACGGATGCGGCGCTCGTGTCGTTCCCGACACCGTGCACCCGGATGTCGCCCGACGCCGTCGACACGTCCAGCTCGGCGACCTCAGCGGCCCGGACGTTGCCGGAGGCGGTGCGCACCCGTGTCACACCGAGCTCACCGGCGAGGGTCACGTCGGCGGACGCCGTCCGGATCTCGACGCCGGCGCCCCGGGGGACGTCGATCGTCATCCGTGCGCTCCGACCGCGCCAGCGCGACCGGGGCCGGACGGTGACCGCGTCGCCGACCTGGTCGATCTCCCACAGATCTGCGTTGCCGCCGACCACGACCTTGATCTCTCCGGGATCGCCGACGCGCACGTCGACCGAGCCCGCCATCAGCTCCACCGTCAGGTCGGGGCGGTCACCGACGACGAATCGTTCCTCCGACGTCATCGTCGCCTCACAGGTCGAACTGCTCGGTGATGCGCTGCCCGCGTGCGCTCGCTGCCCGACGGGTACCTCGCGAGAGCGCCTCGACGACCCAGGCGTTGACCGACTCGCCGCCCACCGTGGCGGACTCCTCGACCAGGCGCTTCAGTGACGGAGGGAGCCGCAGGGTGATCCGAGCGTCGAACTCCTCGTCGTCGCGCGCCGTGCCGCTACCTGGGTCGGCGGGCACGTCCCTGACACGGAGCGAGGGGTCGCCGTCGACGAGCACCACGTCGACGGTGCGGTCGGGGAGCTGGGCGGCGATCTCGATGGCCGCCTGCTCGGCGAGGTCGAGAGCAGCGTGCCGCAGTGCCGGGCCGATCGCGTCGACGAGCTGTGCGGCGACGGCGTCGACCGTCGGGTCGTCTCCGCCGAGCGCGGTCTGGCCGAGCAGCGAGACCCGCACCGAGTGGATGATCGGTGACAGGTGCATGATCAGAGCTCCCGGTCGGCGCGGCGCCGACGCCTCGGGTTGCGCTCATCGTCGCGCCACCCCCGACGCGGGTTGCGGACCCGGCGGAGCCGTTCCATCCGGTCACGGTGGATCGCCTTCACGTAGTGCGGGTCGTCGTACATCCTCGGGGTCCTCCATCATTGTGACATCATAATGATGTCACAATGATGTCACTGCGTCAAGAACAAAGATTTGCTGAGCCGAGAATGCAGCGGTCCCGGGGGCGACGGATCACCCCCGGGACCGGCATCAGCGTGAGTGCTGGGTCACTTCAGCTTGAAGAACGCCGTGAGCGAAGTCCCGTCCTGCGTCGTCATCGTGACCTTGTAGCACGTGCCCGCCAAGGTCGGGGTCTTCCAGTTCTGGATGAACTGCCCGGCCGTGCTGTCGTAGCGCAGGCTCGTCCCGCCCGTCGTCGTGACCTCGATCTCGTCCGTGGGGTTCGAGTTGTCACAGGCGATCTTCGTCTGCCTGAACGATGCGATGGCGCTCGTGCTCGTCAGCTCGGTCGCGCCCGCGTACACCTCGAACTTCAACGGCACCGTCGACCCACCCTTGACGACGTTGAAGACACCGTCCATGTCGACCGGCCGGTAGAAGCCGTTGAGCGTCCAGGCCAGCACGGTGTAGTTGCGCGAAGTGGTGCCTATGTTGCCCGCTCTGTCCGTCGCCGAGGCCGTCACGGTGTGCGAAGGGGTGCTGACAGCACTCGAGTAGCCGGTCACGGAGCAATCGCCGTCGAGCCCCGACAGGGCGTCGGACGCACTGCACGTCGGTGCCGAAGGAACGGAACCGAAGTCGTACACCCCGCCGTCCACCGGGCCGTCGACGAGCGCGACCTCCGGCGGTGTCGCGTCACGCTTGATCGTGACGTTGTCAGTGCTCGTACCGCCGGCACTGGTCGCCACGCAGGTCAGCGTCACACTCTCTGTGTCCGCGTCGATCGTCGTGTCGACACAACCCTCGTCGATGGTGTAGTCGGACTCGGGGTCGTTCACGATCCACACGACGTCGACGTTGCTCGTGTACCAGCCGTTGGTCCCCATCGTGCCGCTGACGGTCTTCGTGATCACCGGTGGCGTCAAGTCCACCGCGGGGCAGTCCTCGACCGTGGCCGTTACGGTGATGCTGGTATTCCGTGTGGTCGTTCCCGCAGTGGGATGTGGCCCAGACCCCGAGAACGTGATGACGCCGCTGTAGTCGCCGAGGCTTGTCGTGTTCAACGTCACCGCGGCGGTCGCAGGACCCTCCGTCTCGTTGTTTCCGATGGTGGCCCAGTTGTCTGGAAGGGTGATCGAAGGATCGGAGACATTGACTGAGAGTCCGGCGGCGGCGGACGCGACGCTCACGACCACATCTCTCGATGCCTGGAAGCTCTGCGGGTTGCCGTAGCTGCCGTTCCTGGAAACCCACAGGTTCACCGTGGCCGCTTCGCTGATCTCTCCTGCGCAGACAATCCCCAACGGCACCGTTGAGCCCGCAGTGATCGCGTCTCCGTCTGCCTGCAGGTTATCGGCGTGGGCGATGCCGGCGGTGCCGAGCACGAGGCCGAGCACCGCTACGAGGCCGACCGCCGATCGCGATCGCCCGCGTCCAGACAGCTTTCCAGTGTCATTCACGCCAAACATGCGCAACTCCGTTTCGTTCCGTCGAAGAAGGCGTCGGGTTCGCCATTAGCTCCCCCGTGGGCACAGGCGACCAAATCGAGCCCACCGGATCATCACTCCGCCACTGGTCTGTGGTCGACCAGTGAGTGGAACGTATGTCCCGGATTCGCTAAGTACAAGCGAACGCGAAGTGTGTCACGTAAGTGTTACGGCAACTTGACTGCGTCTTGATTTCCAGTGCCCGGTGTCGCGCCGTCGCCCGTACGTGGCTGTTGGTGCTCGTCGGCCACCGACCGAAGCAGTCGCAACACTTGCGTTCCTCAGTCCGAGTTCGTGGAGGGCGACGTCGAGCGTGGGGGGCGCCGTGGACTTCGGCTTCGAGGTAGTCGGCGTCGACGTCGACGGTGGGGACGAACGCATCGAGCAGGGGGCGCTTCTCGGTGTCGGTCGCCTCGTTCCA
>DATHUU010000036.1:0-3991 GCA_035461925.1 Ilumatobacter sp. | reverse complement strand
CGGCTTCGATCTCGACGGGGATGCGGAACGGGAGGCTGGCCATGCCGACCGCGCTGCGGGTGTGGGCACCGACGTCGGGACCGAACACCGCCAGGATCAAGTCGCTGAACCCGTTGATCACCGCCGGCTGCTGGTGGAAGTCGGCGGTGCACCACACCATCCCGAACACCCGACACCAGGCGGTGACGCGGTCGAGGTCACCGAGTGCTCGTTCGAGGTCACCGAGGATCGAGAGCCCGACGAGCTTCGCCGATTCGTAGGCCTCGTCGACGGTCAGGTCTTCACCGACCCGGCCGAGCGGCCCGCCGACCGATCCGTCGGGGAGCTGCGGCCCGTGTCCCGACACGAGCGCCCGATCGCCCACGATTCGCACCATCTCGAACGGCAGCACGACGCCCGGCGGCGGCGTCAACGGCGGCGGGAGCACGTGGCCCAGCTCTGCGAGACGGTCGGCGATCTTGCCCATCTGCGCGACGGTAGACGGCGCGACGGTCGGGCTCGCTAACGTCGCGAGCATGGGGAACGCCGGGGTGATCGTCGAACCGTCCGGGCAGGTGTGCGGGGCGCGGCTGACCGGTGTCGACCTGTCCGCACCGCTCGACGAGACGACCGTTGCCGAGATCCGTGCCGCGTGGTTGGAGCACCACGTGGTGGCGTTCCCGGAGCAACGACTCACCGACGACCACCTCGAGCGGTTCACGCAGTGCTTCGGGCCGTTCGGCGACGACCCGTTCATCGCCGCGATCGAAGGGCGGGACCACGTCATCGCGATCCGGCGGCGCGCCGACGAGACGGCCCCGCTGTTCGCGGAGAACTGGCACAGCGACTGGAGCTTCCAGGAGCGACCGCCGGCGGGCACGTGCCTGTACGGCATCACCATCCCACCGGTCGGAGGCGACACGCTCTTCGCCGACCAGCACGCCGCACTCGACGCCATGCCCGCCGACCTGCGGGAGCGGCTGGAGGACAAGATGGCGGTTCACTCGGCACGCGGTGGGTACGCGCCGAGCGGCATGTACGGCGAGTCCGACCAACGGACCGACCGGAGCATGGACATCCGCCCGTCCGCGGCCGCGATGGCCACCCAGCTCCACCCGATCGTGCGGGAGCACCCCGAGACCGGACGGCTCGGCCTGTTCGGGTGCATCGGGTACATCATCGGCATCGACGGTCTCTCCGACGACGAGTCACGCGAGCTCCTGTTCGAGATGTACGAGTGGCAGACCCGCGACGAGTTCGTGTACCGGCACCGGTGGGAGCCCGACATGCTGGTCATGTGGGACAACCGGTCGGTCCTGCACCGCGCGACGGGCGGCTACGACGGCCACGACCGCCTCCTCCACCGCACCACCATCGGCGCCCGCTGAAGCTCTCACCCTGGCTCGGGGAGGCCGACGATCTCGTCGCGCTCTTGGATGGCGACGCCGACGAGGACGAGGGCGATGCCGGTCGCGTCGAGGGGTGACGGGCGCTGGCCGAGCGCGACCCAACCGACGACCACCGCGGTCACGGGGAGGGTCGCGAGCAGCACGCTGAAGCGCCGGATCGGGATGCGCCGCATCACGTACTGGTCGATGCCGTAGCCGATGGCGTTCGAGAACACGCCCGTCGCCGCGCAGAGCAGGAGCAACGAGGGGGACACCCACACCGGGCCACTGCCCGGCGCGCCGACTGGTGTCATCACGACCGTCCCGATCGCGAGCCCGACCCCCAGCCCGGCGACACCCGAGCGCACCTGCGCCACCCGTGAGCCGAAGACGATGTACGCAGCCCACATGGCCGACGAGATCAGGATGAAGACCACACCGAGGGTGTTGTCCCCGATCTCCACGCCGCCCAGGGTCGCGACCCCGACCACCGCGAGGACGAGTGCGAGCGCGTTCCGGAACGACCGCGTCATCGCGGCGGCGACGGCGATCGGGCCGAGGAACTCGATCGCGACGCTCTTGCCGAGATCGATGCGCTCGATCGCCAGGTAGAAGAACAGGTTCATCGCCGCGGTCGCGATGCCGAAGACCGCCGCGCCGACCAGGTCGCGGCGGGTCCAGCCGCGATGGAACCCGGGGGAGACGGCGAGCAGAGCCACGGCAGCTCCCATCACCCGGAACCAGGCGACGATGCGCGGCTCGACCTCGTCGAAGACACCGACGGCGATCGCCGCACCGACGTACTGCGACAGCGCCGAGAGGACGAACAACGCTTCGGGCGGTGCGGTCGACAGGACGCGGGTCGGGCGAGCCACCGTGCGATGGTGGCACGCACGCGCCCGCAGCACCGTCATCGGTTCGACGTACTTCGACGTCTCGGTGACATGCTGGGCGCGTGACCAGCGATCACGTCTTCCACCGGACCCCGAACGTGCCCGTCGCCGTGCGCGGCGAAGGTGCCACCATCACCACGGCCGACGGGCGGGCGTTCCTCGACGGTGCCGGTGGGGCGATCGCGTGCTCCGTCGGACACGGCCGCCGCGAGATCGCCGAGGCGATGTCGGCGCAGGCGGCGACGCTGGCCTACGTGCATGCCACCCAGTTCGAGACCGAGCCGCTCCACCGGCTCGCCGATCGCCTCGCGTCACTCGTGCCGATCGACGACGCGCGAGTGTTCCCGGTGAGCGGAGGCAGCGAGGCGAACGAGAGCGCGCTCAAGCTCGCCAGGTCGTACCATCTCGCCCGCGGCGACGCGGAGCGTCACGTGGTGATCGCACGGGCCGGCGCGTATCACGGCAACAGCCGCGGCGCGCTCGACGCGTCCGACCGGTCCTCGCTCAAGGCGGGGTACGAGCCGTGGCTCGGTCAAACGGTCCGGGTGCCGCTCGCCAACCCGTACCGCGACGCGATGAGCGGCGCCGAGCATGCCGACGTGCTCGAGCAGACGATCTGCGAGGTCGGGCCCGAGCGGGTCGCGGCGTTCCTCGCGGAACCGGTCGCCGGCGCGACGCTCGGGGCGGTCGTGCCGCCCGACGACTACTGGCCGGCGGTGACCGAGGTGTGCCGGCGCCATGGCGTGCTCGTGATCGCCGACGAGGTGATGACCGGGTTCGGTCGGACCGGACGATGGTTCGGGGTCGAGCACTGGGGTCTGCGCCCCGACATCCTCACCTCCGGCAAGGGCGCGTCGAGCGGCTACTGGCCGCTCGGGCTGATGGTGGCGTCCGGTGCGCTCTACGACGCGGTCACCGGCGCCGAGACGTACGCCCACGGTTTCACCTGGTCGCACCACGCGGTCGGTGCCGCGGTCGCCGGAGCGGTGATCGACATCATCGAGCGGGAGGGGCTCGTCGAACGATCCGCCCGGCTGGGCGTGGTCGTCCAGGACCGACTCTCGGCCGAGCTCGGAGACCATCCGCACGTGGGTCAGGTTCGCGGCCTCGGGCTCCTCCGCGCCGTCGAGCTGGTCGCTGACCGAGACACCAAGGTGCCGTTCGACCGGACCGAGCGGGTGAGCGAGCGGGTCGTTGCCGCAGCGTTCGAGCGAGGTCTCACCGTGTACCCGTGCTCGTCGGCCGTCGACGGACGCGTCGGCGACGCCGTCTTGCTCGGCCCGCCTCTGTCGGTCACCGACGGCGAGCTCGGGGCCATGCTCGAGCGCCTCGTCGACGCCGTGCGGTCGGTCGTCGGCTGACGGTTCGGTCTGTCTCAGACGAGCCAGGCCTCGCGGCTGATCGGCTGCGAGAGTGCCGGGCGGTCGATCGCGAACGGCGCCAGCTCCGGGCCCGGTGTGCCGCCGACCGCCAGGTCGGCGAGGGTGCGACCGAACCACGCCGCGAACTTGAACCCGTGGGCGGCTCCCAACCCGACGCAGACGTTCGGGTGATCGGGCAGACGGTCGACGACGAAGTCGCGGTCGGCGGTCAACGTGTAGAGGCACGTCGTGGTGGACGGCGGACCGAACCGGTCACCCACGAGTCCGGACATGAACGTCGCGAGCCGCTGCTCCATCGTCGGGTCGGGATCGAACGTGCGGGCGTCGGGGTCGACGAGGTCGCCGCCGC
>DATHUU010000035.1:0-6586 GCA_035461925.1 Ilumatobacter sp. | reverse complement strand
CGATGCCGAGGCGGCGGGCCTGTCGATCGAGCTCGTGATCGAGACCCACTTCCACGCCGACTTCTTGTCGGGCCACCTCGAGCTGGCCGACGCGACCGGTGCCAAGATCGTCTACTCCTCGGTCGCCCAGCCCGAGTTCGACGTCATGGGCGTCGCCGACGGCGAGAGGTACACGCTCGGCCCCGACGGATCGGACGCCGTGACCCTGGAGTTCCGGCACACGCCCGGCCACACCCCCGAGTCGATGTCGATCGTCGTGTACGAGCACGCCGGCGACATCGACGCCGGGGGCGTGCCGTTCGGTGTGTTCACCGGTGACACCCTCTTCATCGGCGACGTGGGCCGTCCCGACCTGCTGGCGTCGATCGGGTTCACCCGCGAGGAGCTGGCGGACATGTTGTACGACAGCCTGCACGACCAGTTGATGACCCTGCCGGACGCGACGACGGTGTACCCGGCGCACGGTGCCGGGTCGGCGTGTGGCAAGAACCTGTCGACGGAGCTGTCCTCGACGATCGGTGAGCAGAAGGCCACCAACTACGCGTTGCGGGCCCCGGACAAGGCCACCTTCATGGAGCTCGTCACCGAAGGCCAACCGCCGGCACCGTCGTACTTCGTGTACGACGCCATCCTCAACCGCAAGGAGCGCGACCTGCTCGACGAGCACGCGGTCCCCGAAGCGCTCACGTACGAGCGGATGCGTGAGCTGGTCGCCGGTGGAGCGATGCTCGTCGACGGCCGGGACCCCGAGGAGTTCGCGCTCGCTCATCTGGTCGGCGCCGTCAACGTCGGCCTCGAGGGCCGGTACGCCGAGTACGCCGGTTCGGTCGTCCCGTCCGACGTCGACATCGTGCTGTTCGTCGACGAGGGCTACGAGCTCGAGGCCAAGACCCGGCTCGCCCGGATCGGCTTCGACCGGGTCGTCGGGTACGTCGCCGACCCGATGAGGACCATGGTCGAGCACCAGGACGACGTGCGTCACGCGTCGCGCCTCACCGTCGCCGACTTCGAGCAGCGCCGGGCCGAGATCGACGGCCTGCAGATCGTCGACGTCCGCAACCCGGGTGAAGTCGACGGTGGCACCATCGCCGACGCCACGAACATCCCGGTCGGTCAGCTCCCCGGCCGTGTCGACGAGCTCGACCCGAGCAAGCCCACGGTCGTGTTCTGCGCCGGCGGCTACCGCTCGTCGGTCGCGGCGAGCGTCCTGCGTGAGAAGGGCTTCGCCGACGTGAGCGACATCGTCGGCGGGTACAACGCCTGGGCGGAACAGGTCCTCACCCCCGCCTGATCGCCATCACGACGATCGGGACAGCGGGGTTCGCCCCGCCTGCCAACGCCACCGGCTCCGCCCGCCGGTGGCGTCGGCGCGTCCGGCCTCGCCATCGATCGAGGAGGAATCCTCGACTCGCCGCGGTACCGTGACGCCCACTTCGGAGCTCTGCTCCGTCGGGTTCGCAGACGGGCGTTGGTTCTTCTTGTCACCGTGAGCCACACAGACCCCCGAACCCCCTGATGCAGCCCGCGACGACGCGGGCCGGAAAGTGACCACCACCATGTCCTCCACTCCCGCGCGATCGTTCGCGCAACTCGGCGTCCCCGCCTTCATCCGTGATGCTCTCGAACGACGAGGGATCACGACCCCGTTCGCGATCCAGGCTGCCACCATCGCCGACGGCCTCGCCGGCCGCGACGTGCTCGGTCGTGCCCCGACCGGCTCCGGCAAGACCCTGGCGTTCGGCGCGCCGATCGTCGCCAACGTGGCCGAGCTCGGCCGCTGCGCACCGCGCCGCCCTGCCGCGCTGGTGCTCGCCCCGACCCGTGAGCTCGCCGAGCAGATCACGACCGAGCTGCGCTCGTTCTCTGGTGCCGTCCGCGTCGACGCGGTCTACGGCGGCGTCGGCTACGGCTCCCAGATCGGCGCGCTCAAGCGCGGCGTCGACATCCTCGTCGCCTGTCCCGGCCGGCTGGAGGATCTCATCCAGCGGCGCGACGTCGACCTGTCCGACGTCGTGTACGTCGTGCTCGACGAAGCCGACCGCATGGCCGACATGGGGTTCATGCCGGCGGTGCGCCGTCTGCTCGACCGGACCTCGCCGGACCGACAGACCCTGCTGTTCTCGGCCACGCTCGACGGCGACGTGGCCAAGCTGACCCGCGACTACCAGCGCGACCCGGTCCGGCACGAGGTGGGCGAGGAGACCCCCGACGTGCGCGCCGCCACCCACCGGTTCTGGACCGTCGAGCGGATGGATCGCAACCCGATCGTGGCCGAGGTCGTGAACGCCGCCTGGCCGTCGATCATCTTCACGCGGACCCGCCATGGCGCCGATCGGTTGGCCCGTCAGCTCGTGAAGCTCGGCATCGAGACCGCGCCGATCCACGGCGGACGGAGCCAGGGTCAGCGCACCCGTGCGCTCGACGACTTCACCAAGGGGCGGGTGCACGCGCTCGTTGCGACCGACGTGGCCGCCCGCGGCATCCACGTCGACGGGGTCGCCTCGGTGATCCACTACGACCCACCCGAGGATCACAAGACCTACGTCCACCGCTCCGGCCGCACCGCCCGCGCCGGTGCCGATGGGCTCGTGGTGTCGCTGGTGCAGCGCGAGGACGAGAAGGAGCTGCGCAAGATGCAGCGTCAGATCGGCCTCGACGAGGGGTTCACCGCGCCGGTGGCCGGCGAGCTGCACACCCATGTCCCCAGCGGGGCACTGGCCGGCGAGCGCGAGCTCGTCGCCGGCGCCGCGCTGGCCACCCGAACCCAGCAGCCGCAGCAACGGCGACGCAGCGAGTCTGCGGGGGAGCGTCCGCGGCGCGGCAACGGCGGCGGACGCCGGCAGACGAACCGCTCCGGCCATCGCGCCCGCTCCTGACCCGGGGCCGCAGCGCCGCGCCCGCCAGGGCGACGCTGCTGGCAGGAGGGAGCGGTCGAAGCGCAGCGGAGACCAGTCCCGACCATGAAAACGGACAATCCCGGGCCACATCGCTGTGACCCGGGAGTGCCCCTACCCCGCAACGGCGAGGTGTACCGCGAGAAGCGGGGAGCCGGAGGCGGTCAGACCGCGGCGGCTCCTTCCTCGCCGGTGCGGATCCTGATCAGCCGGGTCACGTCGGTGACCCAGACCTTGCCGTCGCCGATCTTGCCGGTGGCGGCGGCCGAGGTGATCGCGTCGATGGCGGTGTCGACCTGGCTGTCGTCGACCACGAGATCGATCGCCACCTTCGGGACGAAGTCGATCTTGTACTCGGCGCCGCGGTACGTCTCGGTGTGGCCGCCCTGCCGGCCGAAGCCGCGCACTTCGGTCACGGTCATGCCGGCGATGCCGGCGGCCTTGAGGGCGTCTTTGACGTCGTCGAGCTTGAACGGCTTGACGACTGCGGTGATGAGTTTCATCAGATGTCTCTCTTTCGATTCGTGTCAGTCGTGGATGCCGTCGGTCAGATCTTGACCGTGTCGCCCGCGTAGCCCTGCAGGCCGTGCTCGAGGACGTCGAGGCCCTCGATCTCCTCCTCGGCGCTGACCCGCAGGCCGATCGTGGCCTTCAGCACGCTGAACAGGATCGCCGTCGTCACCGCCACCCAGGCGAGGATGATGAGGAGCATCACGAGCTGCATGAGCAACTGGTCGACACCGCCGCCGTAGAACAGGCCGGCGTCCTCACGACCGAGGAACGCATCGTCGTACTTGGCGAACAAGCCGATCGAGAGCAAGCCCCACGCACCGCACACGCCGTGGACCGAGACCGCGCCGACCGGGTCGTCGATCTTGATCTTGTCGAAGAAGAAGACCGCGAACACGACGAGGATGCCACCGAGACCACCGATGATGAACGCCGGCAGCGGGTCGACCGCGCCGCACGGAGCGGTGATGGAGACCAGTCCTCCGAGCACGCCGTTGCCGATCATCGCGAGGTCGGGCTTACCGGCGACGAGCCAGATCGTGACCGTGCAGAACAGGCCACCCGCCACGGCGGCGAGCATCGTGTTGACGCCGACGGTCATGACGAACTCGTCGGCCGCCAGCTCGGAGCCGGGGTTGAACCCGAACCAGCCGACCCACAGGATGAACACGCCGACGACCGCGAACGGGATGTTGTGGCCGGGGATCGCGCGAGGGTTGCCGTCGGCGTCGTACTTGCCGATGCGGGGACCGAGGAACAGGGCACCCATGAAGGCGGCGATGCCGCCGGTCATGTGCACGACGCCGGACCCGGCGAAGTCGGAGTAGACGGCGTCGCCGATGTCGATCTGGGCGATCAGGCCACCGCCCCACGTCCAGTGCACGACCACCGGGTAGATGATGGCGCACATGACCGTCGAGAAGATGAGGTACGAGCTGAACTTCGTCCGCTCGGCCATCGCACCGGAGGAGATGGTGACCGCCGTCGCCGCGAAGACCGCCTGGAAGAAGAACGACGTCGCGATGCTGAGGCCGCCCTCGGCGGGGATGAGCAGATCGGCTCCGTTCAGGAAGTACTGACCGGAGCCGATCAGGTCACCGCCGCCCGGGCCGAACGCGAAGGCCCAGCCGCAGGCGAACCATGCGGTGATGCCGACGATCGCGTCCGCCATGTTCTTGGCGAAGATGTTGACGACGTTCTTCGCCCGGGTGAGCCCGGCCTCGACGAGCGCGAAGCCCGCCTGCATGAAGAACACCAGGATCCCGGCGGTGAAGACCCAGATGTTGTCCAGGTAGGCCTGGGTGTCGGGTCCGTCCTGGGCGAAGACCGACGAGGGAGCGATCGCCACGAGTGCGACGACGCCGCCCAGGCCGGAGATGATTCGAAGCGCACGTTTGTCGCGCACGAGGTCCTCCTCGGGGGTAGGGGATGGGTAGGGGTTTCGCCGGGCGAGGGCCTCGTTGCCAGCCGGGCTGCGGCGCAACGTAGGACAACACGATTTCGTCAAGGTCCGAGCAATGTTTCGACTCGGTGACCAGTTCGTGCGCCGACACGGCCCCACGTGTCCGGACGCGACGCGCCGCGACCCGGAGGCCGCGGCAGCGTCGCGGGGTTCCCGCCGAGATCGGTGTGATCAGGTGACGAGCATCCAGCCCCGTCGCCGAACGGTGCGGACCCGTTCCGGGCCGATGCGGCGACGGATGCCGACGATGAGGGAGTCGCATCGGCGGGCGCTCAGGTCGGCGATGCCGGCCCGACGGGCGAGCTCCGCACGGCTCAACACCCGACCGGCGTTCTGGGCCAGGATCTCGAACACGGCCCGCTCCTGAGGTGTCAGATGCTCGAGGGGGTGAGGATCTTCCAGGACATCCGGGGAATCTCGGACCGTCGTGGGGACCGGTTCAGGAGCGGGCCGTGCCATGTGCACACCCAACTCCGGCTGTGTGACGGCCGGGTTGTCCGACTGTGAACGGTGTGTGAAGGGACGTGGGGTGGTTGGTGGGGCGGTGGGGGGTGGGGCGGTGGGTGGTGAGTGGTGAGTGGTGTCGTAGTGTCGTGCCATGCACGTGGGAGCGTCGGTCATCTTCCAGAACCCGGGGCGGACCCGGCCCGACCACGAGGTGTACGCGGACGACCTCCGCCTCGCCCGGCTCGCCGAGCCGCTCGGGTTCGAGTCGATCTGGAGCGTGGAGCACCACTTCACCGACTACACGATGTGTCCGGACGTGATGCAGTTCCTCACCTACATGGCGGGCTGCACCGAGCGGATCCAGCTCGGGTCGATGGTGTGCGTGCTGCCGTGGCACGACCCGGTGCGCGTCGCGGAGCAGGTGGCGATGCTGGACGCGATGTCCGGTGGTCGGGTGGTCCTGGGCATCGGGCGGGGGACCGGTCGCGTCGAGTTCGACGGGTTCGGCGTGGCGATGCCCGAGGCGCGGGCACGCTTCGCCGAGGCGGCCGACATGATCCTGACCGGGCTCGAGCGTGGGTGGGTCGAGTACGACGGGCAGTACGTGCGCCAGCCGCGCCGCGACCTCCGGCCGGCGCCGTTCAAGAGCTTCCGGGGCCGAACCTACGCGGCGGCCATCTCACCGGAGTCGTCGGCGATCATGGCGAAGATGGGGGTCGGTCTGCTGATCATCCCGCAGAAGCCGTGGAAGGTGCACCGGGCCGAGCTCGCCACCTACCGGGAGGTGTACCGCGAGGCGAACGACGGGGCCGAGCCACCGCCGCCGTACTGTGCCGGTTGGACGTTCGTCGACGAGTCCGCCGACCGGGCCGAGGAGATGGCGCGGCGGTACATCGGCGGCTACTGGGACTCCGTGGTGCGCCACTACGAGTTCGACCAGGATCACCTCAAGAACACGCCCGGGTACGAGTTCCACGGCGAGATGTACGACCGCCTGATGGCGCCGGGCGGCAAGGAGATGATGATCGAGTTCTTCCTCGGCATCCAGGTGTGGGGCACGCCCGAGCAGGTGGTCGACAAGATCGTCACGATCCAGGACCACACCTACGCCGACGCCTACATGGGTGTGTTCTCGTACGCCGGGATGCCGATCGACGAGGCCGAGCGCTCGATGCGCCTGTTCGCCGCCCGAGTCATGCCTGAGCTCCAGGCCCTCCCCGCGGCGTACGACCGCCTCGGCGTCCCCGCCTGACCCCGCGCCAAGCTGTCGCGC
>DATHUU010000034.1:0-9761 GCA_035461925.1 Ilumatobacter sp. | reverse complement strand
ATGTCGTCGTCCGCTCCGTGCTCACCGCGCTCCGCGACGAATCCGGCGACGTGCTCGTGTTCCTCCCTGGCATCGGCGAGATCATGCGGGCGAAGTCCGCCCTCGAGTCGTCGGTCGGCCCCGACGTCGACGTGTACCCGCTCGCCGGGGCACTCTCGCTCACCGAACAGGATCTCGCACTGATGCCGTCCCCGTCGGGTCGACGGCGCGTCGTCCTGTCGACCGACATCGCGGAGACGTCGCTGACCGTCGATGGTGTCCGGATCGTCATCGACTCGGGTCTCGCCCGTGCACCGCGGTTCGACACCCGGACCGGGATGACGCGCCTCACGACGATCACGACGAGCAGGTCCTCGGCCGAGCAGCGGGCCGGGCGCGCCGGCCGTACGGAAGCCGGGGTCTGCTACCGACTGTGGAGCAAGATCGAGCACGGCACCCGTGCCGCCCACCGGTCGCCGGAGATCGACGACGTCGACCTCAGCGGACTGATGCTCGAGGTCACTGCGTGGGGCACGCCGCTGGACGAGCTCGCGTTCCCCAGCGCACCACCGCCGAAGGCGGTCCGAGCCGGCGAGCAGCTCCTCCACGACCTCGGCGCGCTCGACGCCGACGGCCGGATCACCGAGACCGGCCGAGCGATGCTGGGGCTACCGGTCCATCCTCGCCTGGCGCGGATGCTCGTCGCCGAACCGACATCGCTCGGCTGTGCGCTCGCCGTGTTGATCGACGAGCGCGATCCCCTGCGCGGCCGGCCCGACGACCTCCCCGCCGACCTGTCGCTGCGGCTGCGCGTCCTGGCGGGTCGCGAGGGCCACGACCAGGCCGATCGGGGCGCCGTCCGCCGTCTGCGTGACCGAGCCGGCGACCTCGCCCGGCGCATCGGCATCCGGTTCGATCCCGACCTGATCGACGCCGATCGAGCTGGTGCCGCACTGCTCCACGCGTTCCCCGACCGGCTCGCGGCCCGGCGTCGGCCGGGGCAGTTCCAGCTCCGCACCGGCGCCGGTGCGTGGCTCCCCGACACCGATCCGCTCGCCCACGAGCCGTTCGTCGTCGCCGCCGACCTCGACGGCAAGCGCGGCCGATCCCGGATCCGACTCGCCGCCGGCCTGGACGCCGACGAGGTGGCGATGGAGCTCGCCGACGAGATCGACGAGCGCGTCCGCCTGGAGTGGGACGTCGATCGCAACGACCTCGTCGAGCGGGTCGAGCGCCGCCTCGGTGGCATGCAGCTCGGGTCCACGACCCGACGAGCCTCGCCGGGACCGGCGACGACGACGGCGCTGATGGAGCGGGTCCGGGCGACGCGCCTGGTGGTCCTGGGGTGGTCGTCGGCCTCGGTGTCGCTGCGGGAGCGGGTGGCGTTCCTCCACCGGGTCCGCGGTGAGCCGTGGCCCGATTGGAGCGTCGACGCGCTCGTCGAGACCGTCGACGACTGGCTCGTCCCGTACCTCCCGGGCGCCACGGGGCGTCAGGACCTGGAGCGGCTCGACGTCGGTACGGTGCTGCGCTCGCAGCTCCCCTGGCCGCTGGGCGGCGAGCTCGACGAGCTGGTCCCCGAGCGACTGGAGCTCCCGACGGGCCGGAGCGTCGCGATCGCATACGGGACCGAGGCGGGCCAGGACGAGCCGGTCGCCAGGGTTCGCGTCCAGGAACTGTTCGGCACGACGGTGCACCCGACTGCCGGCGGTCGTCCGATCGTGCTCCATCTGCTGTCCCCCGCGGATCGGCCGATCCAGATCACCAGTGACCTGCCGGGCTTCTGGGCGGGGTCGTGGGCCGACGTCCGCAAGGAGCTCGCCGGCCGCTACCCCAAGCACCAGTGGCCCGACGACCCGGCCACCGCCACACCCCGTCGGTTGAAGGACCGCTGAGCCGTGGAGCTTGCCGGGCTCGACCTCTGGGTGGCCGTCGCGTGTCTCGCGGTGGTGACGATCGGCTCGACGCTGCAGGGCGTGATCGGGCTCGGCATGGGACTGCTCGCCGCACCGCTGCTCGCCCTCGCTGACCCCGCCTTCCTGCCGGTCAGCACGGTGATCGCAGTGATCCCGCTCGGGATCGGTGCTGCATGGCGCGAGCGACACGCCGTCGAGCGCCGCGACGTGGCGATCGCGCTGTCGGGCCGCGTCGTCGGCGTCGCGGTCGGTGCCTGGGCGGCGGCGGCGACGGGCCACGGGTTCCTCGCCCTGATGGTCGCGATCTCGGTGCTGATCGCCGTGGTCGGGTCGGTCACCGGTCTCCGGTTCGCGACGACGGACCGGAACCTCGTGCTGGCCGGTGCGGCGTCGGGGTTCACCGGGACGGCCGCGGGTGTCGGTGGCCCGCCGATGGGGCTCACCTACCAGCACGCCCGGCCGGCGACGCTGCGTGCCACGCTCTCCGCGTTCTTCGCCGTTGGCGCGGTCGTGTCCCTGGTCGGGCTCGCGATCGCCGGGGAGGTCGATCGGCACCGACTCGGGTTGGCGCTGGTGGTCCTGCCCGGGGTCCCCCTGGGACTCGTCCTGTCGAAGCCGCTGATCGGCCGGGTCCCCGCCGAGCGCATCCGCCCCTTGGTCCTCGCCGTCTGCGCCGCCTCCGCGATCGCGCTCCTCCTCGACGAACTGCTGTGACGACCCTGTCGTCAGTAGGGTGCACGGCATGGCAGACGCTGACGAATTCGGGTTCACCGAACTGCTCCCACTCGGCGAGGACACGACGCCGTACCGGCTGATCGGCACCGACGGGGTGTCGACGTTCGAGACCCCCGAGGGGACGTTCCTGAAGGTCGAGCCGGAGGCGATCCGGCGACTCACGGCCGAGGCGATGCGGGAGATCGCCCACTTCCTCCGACCCGGTCACCTCCAGCAGCTCCGCGACATCCTCGACGATCCCGAGGCCAGCGACAACGATCGCTTCGTCGCCACCGATCTGCTCAAGAACGCAGCGGTCTCCGCCGGTGGGGTGCTCCCGATGTGCCAGGACACCGGCACGGCGGTCGTGAAAGCCAAGAAGGGCCAGTTCGTGTTCACCGGCGGCGGCGACGAGCGTGCGATCGCCCGGGGCATCCAGGACACGTACCTGACGAGCAACCTTCGCTACAGCCAGATGGCGCCGCTCACCATGTACGAGGAGAAGAACACCGGCACCAACCTGCCCGGCGAGATCAAGATCTCGGCGGTCGACGGCCCGAACCTCGACATGGCCTACAAGTTCCTCTTCATGGCCAAGGGCGGTGGCAGCGCCAACAAGAGTTACCTCTACCAGGAGACCAAGGCGCTCCTCAACGAAGGCACGCTGCTGCCCTGGGTGTTCGAGAAGCTGCAGTCGCTCGGCACGTCCGCGTGCCCGCCGTACCACCTCGCGGTGGTCGTCGGCGGCACGTCGGCCGAGTTCGCGGTCGAGACGGCCAAGCTCGCCTCGGCGCGCTACCTCGACTCGCTCCCGACCGAGGGCTCCGCGCTCGGCCACGGGTTCCGCGACCTCGAGCTCGAGGCCAAGGTGCTCGAGCTCGCCCGGACCACGGGGATCGGTGCCCAGTTCGGCGGCAAGTACTTCTGCCACGACGTCCGGGCGATCCGGCTCCCGCGTCACGGTGCGAGCTGCCCGGTCGCGATGGCGGTGTCGTGCTCGGCCGACCGCCAGGCGCTCGGCAAGATCACCCGCGACGGCATCTTCCTCGAGCAGCTCGAGCACGACCCTGCCCGGTTCCTGCCCGACGTCACGCACGACGACCTCGGCGGCAGCGAGGTCGTCCACATCGACCTCAACCGACCGATGAGCGACATCCGCGCCGAGCTGTCGAAGCACCCGGTCGGGACACGGGTGATGCTCACCGGCCCGATGGTGGTCGCGCGTGACATCGCCCACGCCAAGATCAAGGAGCGCCTCGACGCCGGTGAGCCGATGCCGTCGTACCTGCACGACCACTGCGTGTACTACGCGGGCCCCGCCAAGACCCCGGAGGGATACGCGTCGGGCTCGTTCGGCCCGACCACCGCCGGCCGGATGGACGCCTACGTCGAGCAGTTCCAGGCTGCGGGCGGCTCGATGGTGATGCTCGCGAAGGGCAATCGGAGCCAGCCGGTGACCGACGCCTGCCGGGAGCACGGCGGTTTCTACCTCGGATCGATCGGTGGCCCCGCCGCCCGTCTGGCGCTCGACAACATCAAGCGGGTCGAGGTGCTGGAGTACCCCGAGCTCGGGATGGAGGCGGTGTGGAAGATCGAGGTCGAGGACTTCCCGGCCTTCATCGTGGTCGACGACAAGGGCAACGACTTCTACCAGCAGGTCAAGCTCGAAGCCGCCCAGCGAGCCACCCAGGTCTCACTCGGCTGACCCGGACCCGGTGACCTCGTGGAGGAGGCCGTCGGTGACGTCGTAGACGAAGCCGGCGATGTGTTCCTTGTGCGGGATGAAGGGTGTCATGCGCAGGCGCTGGATCGATTGCCGGACGTCCGCGTACGGGTCGGAGAACGCCTCGAGCGACCACCACGGCTTGATCCCGAGCTCCGCCGCCAGCTGCTCGCGGAACTCGGCCTCGTCCACCTTCTGCAAGCCACAGTCGGTGTGGTGGAGGAGGATGATCTCGCGCGTCCCGAGGAAGCGTTGGGAGAGGCACAACGATCGGATCACGTCGTCGGTGATGATCCCACCCGCGTTGCGGATGATGTGCGCTTCGCCCTTCGCCAGCCCGAGGACGGAGAAGGTGTCGATGCGCGAGTCCATGCACGCCACGACCGCGAGGTGACGCGTCGGCTGCACCTGGAGCTCGGCGTCGTGGAAGTCTGACGCGTACGCCCGATTTCGGTCGAGGAGCTCGCCGACGTTGGGCGTGAAGTGGTCGTTCATGACGAGGTCTCCTCGTTGACGGTGCGGAGCAGGTCGGCAACGGTGTGCCGGCGTTCGAGCGGATGGCGTAACGGCTGGTCGGCGTGGATCAGGTACCGGTTGCGGCGTCCGACCCGCTCGCGACGGACGAAACCCGCTTCCTCCAGCTCCTGCACGATGCGCTGCACCGCCCCTTCGGTGATGCCGACGAGCTGGCTGATGTCGCGCTGGCGCAGCTGTGGATCACGACTGATCGCGACGAGGACGTGGGCGTGATTCGTCAGGAAGGTCCAACCGGGGCGATCGTCGGCCGGCTTCTGCGGTGTTCGCACGTCCATATCCAATCATCTCTTTTTGAAATTCGCAATCATGTATTGGGTGTCGAGCCCGCTGATATAGTCCGGTGCTCGGTCCGCTCTGCTCGCCGGACCGCCAGTCCTCCCTCCACATGATCCTCGCCATCCTCACCCTGCACTTCGTCCTGGGGATCGCGATCGTCGTCGCGGGCGACCGCCTCGGTCGGCGCGGCTTCGCGGTCGCGGCCCTCGCGCCCGCGCTCACCCTGATCTGGCTGGTGACCCGAGCCGGCGAGGCGATCGACGGCCGTCCGACCGTCCAGACGATCGAGTGGGTTCCACAGCTCCGCTTGGCGATCGACCTCCGGCTCGACGCGCTGGGCGTGGTGATGGTGGGCCTGGTCTCGGGGATCGGGCTGATGGTCTGCGTCTACGCCCTCGGCTACTTCTCGCACCCCAAGCCCGGTACCGGGCGACTCGCCGGTCTGCTCACGGCGTTCGCCGGCGCGATGCTCGGCGTGGTCCTCGCCGACCACCTGCTCACGTTGTTCGTCTTCTGGGAGCTGACCTCGATCACGTCGTACCTGCTCATCGGCAACGACGACAAGAACCCACGTGCCCGCGACGCGGCACTGTCCGCGATCCTCATCACCGGCGCCGGCGGCCTGGCGCTGCTCGCCGGACTCGTCCTCATCGGTCAGTCGGCAGGGACGTACCGCTTGAGCGAGCTCTCCTCGACGACCCCGGTCGGAGCGACGGTCAGCGTGGGTCTGGTCCTCGTGCTCGCGGGTGCGTTCACGAAGTCGGCGCAGGTGCCGTTCGCCGGGTGGTTGCCTGGCGCGATGGTCGCGCCCACGCCGATCAGCACGTATCTGCACGCGGCCACGATGGTGAAGGCCGGCGTCTACCTCGTCGCTCGCCTGTCACCCGTCCTCGCCGACGTCGGGATCTGGCGGATCGTCATCCTCGTCGGTTCCGCCGCCACGATGGTCATCGGGGGTTGGCGAGCCCTGCGCCAGCACGACCTGAAGCTCCTCCTCGCCTACGGCACGGTGAGCCAACTCGGGTTCATGATGTTGCTGTTCGGGATGGGGGCGTACGACCTCGCGCAAGCCGGGGTGATCGTGCTCATCGCCCACGGAGCGTTCAAGGCCGCGCTGTTCATGGTGGTCGGCGTGATCGACCACGAGGCCGGCACGCGCGACGTCCGCAAGCTCCACGGATTCGGTGCCGGGTGGCGACCGATCGTCGTGGTCACGGTGCTCGCGGCATCCTCGATGGCGGGGTTCCCGCCGCTCGTCGGCTTCATCGCCAAGGAGAAGGGGCTCGACGCCGCCCTCCACGGCAGCTTCGTAGGGGCGACCTTCCTGGTGGTCGCGGTGGTCGCCGGGTCGATCCTCACCTTCGCGTACTCCGCCCGCTTCGTCCTGGGCGTCCTCGGCCGGCTCGGCACCGCAGACCACGATCCGATCTCGCGCCAGGTCGATCCGCCGACCTGGACGTTCGTGGCACCCGCGGTGCTGCTCGCAGCGTTCTCGATCCTCGCCGGTCTCGCCCCGGTGCTCGTCGACGACACCGTCCGGGCCGCCACCACCTCGCTCTATCCCGACTCCACACCGAGGACCGTGGTGCTGTGGGCGGGGTTCAACACCGCGTTCGCGCTCTCGATCGTCATCATCGGTGCCGGTACCGCACTGGTCGCCCTGCGGCGACCGGTCGCCCGTGCCCAGGCCCGTTTCCACGACGCCGTCGCCCCGATCCCCGACAGCGACCGCGTGTTCTGGGCGATCGTCACCGGCACGCTCCGCGTCGCCAAACGGTCCACACGGATCGTCCAGAACGGTTCGCTGCCGATCTACCTGATGGTCATCCTCAGCGTCGCCGCGATCGCGCCGCTGATCCCCGCGGTCGGTGCGCTGGATGGCCTCCCCGACTTCGTGAGCACGTGGGCACACCTGCCGATCGCCGCCGTCATCGTGATCGCCGCGCTCGGGGCCGCGGCAGTGCGCCGCCGGATCGCGGCGGCTCTGATGCTCGGCGCGGTCGGCTTCGCGATGGCGGCGTTCTACGTCGTCCAGGGCGCTCCCGACCTCGCCTTGACCCAACTGGCGATCGAGGTGCTCGCCACCGTGCTGTTCGTCCTCGTCCTGCGCTTCCTCCCTCGTCAGTTCACCGACCCGAAGACGACGGTCACGTCGGCGATCCGTCTCGTCATCGCCACCGTCGTCGGGGCCAGCGTCTTCGTGCTCGCCCTGGTGTCGAGCGCGGCGCGTGACGACGTCACCCAGCAGCCGGTGTCGGCCGAGATGCTCGAACGGTCGGTGCCCGACGGGAAGGGTTCCAACGTCGTGAACGTGATCCTGGTCGACTTCCGAGGGCTCGACACGCTCGGCGAGATCACCGTGCTCGTCGTGGCCGGCCTCGGGATGGTGTCCCTGGGCCGGCTCTCCCGACGCTCCCGCACCGATGGCGGGAGCCCGTTCGAGCGCCTCCCGGTCGTCGACACCTCGGCGAACCTGCTGTACGGCAGCATCCTCGTGCTGTCGCTGTACTTCCTCTTCGCCGGCCACAACCAGCCCGGCGGGGGCTTCGTCGGGGGTCTGACCGCCGGGGCGGCGATCAGTCTCCGGTATGTCGCCGGTGGCATCTCGGCCGTCAGGAACGCGCTGCGACTCAAGCCGTGGACCGTGCTCGGCGGAGGTCTGCTGATCTCGGCGACGACCGCCGTCGTGCCGCTCGTGGCCGGACAACAGCTCCTCGAGCACGCCGATCTGGAGGCCGACCTGCCGCTGCTCGGCACCCTCAAGGTCACGTCGGCGCTCCCCTTCGACGTCGGTGTCTACCTGGTCGTGATCGGGATCGTGTTGATGGCGTACGAGGCGTTCGGTGACGACGCCGAATCGGACGGCGAACAGCGCAGCGGCGCTCCCGCACCGGCCGAGGTGGTCGGTCGATGACCGTGCTCGTCGCGTTCGTCGCCGCCGTCCTGTTCGGCTGCGGGACCTGGCTGCTGATGCAGCGGCGCCTGACCCGCATCATCATCGGGATCGGGCTCCTCGGGCACGGTGCCAACCTGCTGTTGGTCGCAGGTGGGGGTCGGCCGGGGCGCGCCCCGATCATCGGGGCCGACGGGGCCGGCGAGTTCGCCGATCCACTGCCGCAGGCGCTCGCGCTCACCGCGATCGTGATCACGTTCGGCATCACTGCGTTCCTCCTCGGACTGGGGTACCGGAGCTGGCAGCTCACCCAGGACGACCAGGTCGAGGACGACGTCGAAGACCTCCTCATCGCCCGCCTCGAGGCCCGCGGCAGCTCCTCCGAGCCGACCCCTCCCGAGCACCTGCCCGCGACCGACTTCGAGGTCACCCGCCCCGAGGTCGACCCGCGATCGGAGTCCACGCCGTGACGGCGCTGGTTCCGCTGCCGATCGTGATCCCGCTCGTCGGGGCAGCGATCGCCATCCTGGCCGGGAGGTGGCGCGCCGCTCAGCGCGTCGTGAGCATCGTGGCGCTGAGTGCGTCGTTCGGGGTGAGCGTCGCGCTGCTCGTCGCCGCCGACGACTCGACGTTCGTCGTCCACCGATCGGGAGGATGGCCGGCGAGCGTCGGCATCAGCCTCCTCGTCGACCGGCTCGCCGGGTTGATGCTCGTCGTCTCCTCGTTCGTGCTGCTGGCCGTCGTGATCTACGCGATGGCACAAGGCGGCCAGGAGCAACGGCGAGTGAGCTTTCATCCGGTCTACCTCGTGCTCGCCGCGGGGGTGTCGGCGAGCTTCCTGACCACCGACCTGTTCAACCTCTTCGTCGCGTTCGAGATGATGCTGGCGGCGAGTTACGTGCTGTTGACCTTCGGTGGACGAGCCGACCAGATCCGCTCCGGCATGAGCTACGTCGTGATCAGCCTCGTGGCCTCCACCCTCTTCATCACCATGCTCGCGCTGCTCTACGCGAGCACCGGCACGGTCAACATGGCCGACCTCAGCGTTCGGCTCGCCGAGATCGACCCCGGCGTGCGGGGTGCGTTCGCGCTCGGCCTCCTCGTCGTGTTCGGCGTCAAGGCCGGGCTGTTCCCGTTGTTCTTCTGGCTCCCCGACAGCTACCCGACTGCGCCCGGCCCCGTCACCGCGATCCTGGCGGGCCTGCTCACCAAGGTCGGCGTCTACGCCATCATCCGCAGCCAGACGCTGCTGTTCGGCGCCGAGGAGTGGATGGGCACGGTGCTGCTCGTCGTGGCTGCGCTCACGATGGTCGTCGGCGTGCTCGGCGCGATCGCGCAGGACGACATGAAGCGGATCCTTAGCTTCCACATCATCAGCCAGATCGGATACATGGTCATGGGGCTGGGCCTCTACACCGTGGCGGGCGTCGCCGCGACGGTGTTCTTCATCGTCCACCAGATCCCGATCAAGACGGCGCTGTTCCTCGTGACCGGCATCGTCGAGCAGATGACCGGAACCGCCGCCCTGCGCCGGCTCGGCGGCATGGTGAGGTCCACGCCCGTGCTCGCGATCCTCTTCCTGTTCGCCGCGCTGAGCCTCGCGGGGATCCCTCCGCTGTCGGGCTTCGTCGGCAAGCTGGCGCTCGTCGACGCGGGCTTCTCGGCGCGCAGCTACACGATCGTCGCCGTCAGCCTCGTCGGTAGCGTGCTCACGCTCTATTCG
>DATHUU010000033.1:0-5159 GCA_035461925.1 Ilumatobacter sp. | reverse complement strand
GAAGCCGCCGGTGTTGCGTTCACGCTGCACGAGTACGAGCGTGGCGATTCGCTGCACGACTTCGGGGTCGAGGCCGCGGAGAGGCTCGGGCTCGACCCTGACCAGGTGTTCAAGACGCTGCTGGTCACCGTCGACGGCGGCCAGGCGGTGGCGGTCGTCCCGGTCAGCGGCAAGCTCTCCCTCAAGGCCGTCGGCAAGGCACTCGGCGCCAAGCGCGCCGAGATGTGCGACCCCGCGGTCGCCGAGCGGATCACCGGCTACGTCCGCGGCGGGATCAGCCCGTTCGGCCAGAAGAAGCGGCTCCCGACCGTCGTCGACGAGCTGGCGACGGTGTTCGACACGGTCTACGTGAGCGGCGGCAAGCGCGGCCTCGACATCGGCGTCGCCCCCGGCGACCTGGTCCGTGTCCTGGGAGCGACCGTCGCCGACATCGCCGCTGGGTGAGACGGACGGTCAGCGGCTCGGGTGCCGCATCATCGCTTCGATGCGGGCGACCCGGGTGCGTGCCGGCGGGTGCGAGGCGGCGAGCCTGGCCCTCCAACCGATCGTGCGAGCGCCACCGCCCAGCTGGATCACGACGCGCAGGGCGTCGGCGAGGTCGCGCCCGTACCCCATCCGCACCGCTCGCCGGTCGGCCTCGTACTCCGAACCGTGCCCGACGATGTTCGACAGGGCGTCGGATGCGTACAGCGCCGCCAGGAACACCCACGACACGGCGGTCAGCACTGCTGCCACGACCCGACCGAGAGCGGTGAGCGCGGCCGAGTGCGACGCGAACGAGTCGGTCGCGGCACGGGCCACGTTCTGCAGGAAGAACCCGAAGCGCGCCAGCACGATGACGGGCAACGACAGCCAGTGGCCGACCGTCAGCGCCGCCGTGTGCCAACCGAGATGGTGGCTCAGCTCGTGTGCGAGCACCCCGGACAGCTCCCGCTGGGTGAGCTGCTCGAGCGCGAACGACGTCACGATCAGGAGATGGCCTCCGCAGGCGAACGCGTTCAGGTCGTCGGAGTCGATCACCCGGATCGCGTAACGGTGGCGCGGCAGGTTCGCTCGGGCGGCGAGGTCGCGCCAGATCGGCGCGATGATCGCCAGCTCGTCGTCGTACGGTCGGCGGGCACCGAACAACCGCGAGAGCACCTCGATCTGCACCGGTGGCACGAACAACATCGCCCCGAGCAGGACCCACGCCACGGGCACGACCCAGAACGGGATCCCGGTCACCAGGTGGATCGGGATCCAGATGATCGCCATCGCGAGGAGCCAGAACGGCACGAGTGCCGCGACCGGGAGCAGAGCGGTCACCGCGGAGCGCTCGATCTGCCGAGTGCGCACCTCCATCGCCACGAGGATACGGACCCCGGATGGTGTCGCGTCGATGCGTTCTCGCTGGTCAGACTCCCGTTCTGGCCCGAACCGTGCATCAAGGACCCTTCAAGTCGGCTCGTCGATCTGCCGAAGAATCCGGCGATGGAATCGAACGCCGTCGCATCGACGGATCCCTGCGCGTCACCCGCCGTCCGCGAGCTTCTCGAGCGGGCTGCTCGCGCGCAGGACACCGACACCCACGCGGCGCGTCAGTACGCGCTCCAGGCCCGCGTGCAGGCCCGGGCCGACGGCGACCGCGTCGGTGAGGCGGAGTCGTTGTACCGGCTGGCGAGCCTCGCCCACTTCGAAGGCGATCCGGAAGACGCGTTCGGCTTGGCGATGGAGGCCAGCGAGGTCGCGGCGCGGGCCAATGCCAGGCTCGTCGAGGCGTGGGCGATCCACCTGTTGGGGATCGTCCACTACCAGGCGTCGAACTTCTCCGAGGCGCTCGAGCACTGCCTGCGCGCCATGGACGTGTACCAGGCGAGCGGCCACGAGGTCGATGGCGGCAACATCTTGAACACGATCGCGGCCGTGTACCACTCGATGGGTGACAACGACCGGGCGATCATCACGTACGAGCAGGCGCTCGCCGCGGCCGAGCCGTTCGGCCGGCCCGAGATGGTCGCGCTGATCCTCGGCAACATCGCTCGCATCCGGTCGTCGCGCTCGGAGTACCTGCCTGCGGTCTCGATGGGGCGTCGCGCGGTCGAGATCGCTCGTCAGCACAGCCCGTCGATCGTGACGAACCTCCTCGCCGACCTCGCCGAGGCGTACATGGGTTTGGCCGATCACCAGAAGGCGGCCGAGTGCTTCGCCGAGGCGCGCCGGGTGCTCGCCCGGCTCTCCGAAGACGGCAACGAACCTTCGTCTGCCGCCCAGCTCGGGGTGATGGTCGCCGAGGGCCGGGTCGCGCTTCGACGCGGTGCACTGGAGGAAGCGATCGCCGTCCTCCAGGCCGCGCTCGCCATGTCGGAGCGCACGGATGCCAAGGAGTACGAGCTCGAGATCAACGATCTGCTCGCCACGGCGTTCAAGCGCAGCGGTCGCTTCGAGGAGGCGTTGGAACGCCGCGAGGCGCACGACGCGCAGTATCGGCAGATGTTCACCCACGCTGCCGACCTGCGACTGAGGACCCTGCAGGTCGCCCACGAGACGGCGACGGCCCGGCACGAGGCAGAGATCTTCCGGCTCCGGACCCAGGAGCTCGAGTCGATGGTCTTCGACGAGACGCTCGATCCGACCGCCGATCCGGCGACGGTCGCCACCCATCACCTCGAGGCGTATCACCAGCTCGCGATCCTCACCGAGTTCCGGGATTCCGAGACCGGTGAGCACACCAACCGCGTCGGCGACCTCGCGGCGGAGATCGCGCACGCGCTCGGCAGGTCGCCCGAGTGGTGCGAGCAGCTCCGGCTCGCGGCGCGGCTCCACGACATCGGCAAGGTCGCCGTCCCCGACTCGGTGCTCCGCAAGACCGGGCCGTTGACGGTCGAGGAGTACGAGATGATGAAGGCCCACACGAGCATGGGCCACCGGATCCTGTCGGGGAACTCGGCGCCGATGTTCCAGATGGCCGCCGAGATCGCACAATCTCACCACGAGTGGTGGGACGGCAGCGGTTACCCGCTCGGCATCTCACAACGCTCGATCGCGTTGACCGGTCGGATCGTCGCCGTCGCCGACGTCTTCGACGCCCTCTGCACCCGACGCCCCTACAAGCGGGCGTGGGACCGTGCCGAGTCGGCCCGGTTCGTGGTGTCGGGGCGGGGTGGCCAATTCGACCCGGCCGTCGTCGACGCGTTCGTGGCGGTCCTCGTCGCACGCCATCCCGACCTCGCCGACGAGCTCGGCTGACGCGGGTCGGACGTGGCGGTCGGACGTGTCGGTCGGACGTGTCGGTCGGCGACTGTGCGATCAGCGCAGCGCGCGGGTGACCCAGTCGCCGACGAACTCGGCGAGGTCGTCGGTGGCGAGGTCGATGTTGCCGCCCCGCCAGGCGTTGCTGAACGACGACACCGCACCGAGCACGCCGAGCGCGAGCAGGCGCGGGTCGGCGTCGGGGATCTCACCGCAGCGCTGGGCCTCCTCGACCAGGGTTCGCACGTCGTCGAGGTAGACCCCGCTGCCGGTGCGCAGCGCGTCGGCGATCGCCGGGTCGGTGCGTTCGACGTCGACGAGGGCGAAGTACGACGCGTGATCGGCCATGAACCGGACGCTCGCGACCGTCCCCTGCCGGATGCGCGTCACCGCGTCGGCGTCCGGATCCATCGCCTCGGCTTGTGCACGTCGCAGCCCGTGCCGCATCGAACGGACCAGCTCGGTGAACAGGTCGAGCTTGGTGGGGAAGTACCAGTAGAACAAGCCTTTGGCCACGCCGGCACGCTCGCAGATGTCCGCGATGCGCGTCGCGGAGTAGCCGCGCTCGGCGAACAGCGCCATCGCCGCGTCGACGAGCTGGCCCTTGCGTTCGCGCCCCTGGTCGGTGAGTCGGCGATCGGTGGGTTCACGGTCGGCGACGCTCGCCCGGACGTCGGAAGCGGTCCTCCCGCGCTGGTCGGACTTCGTCACGCCCGTAGTGCAGCAGTTCCTTGACCGTCGGGTCAAGCCGGTGGATCGGCCAGCGAGTCGAGGAGTGACGACCGGGTCGACACGGTCACGGACCCACGGCACCCCATCTGCTGGTAGAACGTCCGCCGTGAGCACCGCCCGCGCCCCGTCGGTCATGCCCGGTTGCCAGCCCTGGTCGCACGCGGGCGGCTCGCCGATCGGCGTGCTGGTGGTCCACGGCTTCACGGGGACCCCGGCGTCGATGCGCGGTGTCGCCGACGCGATGGCGACGGCCGGCTTCGACGTCGAGCTGCCACGCCTGCCCGGTCACGGTACGACGGTCCAGGACATGATCACGACCGGGTGGGCCGACTGGGCCGACGAGGTTGCCCGGGCGCGCGCCGCGCTCGCCGAACGCTGCGACCGGATCGTGCTCGTGGGTCAGAGCATGGGCGCCACGCTCGTGCTCGCCTCGTCGATCGCCGACCCCGCCATCGACGGACTCGTGTGCATCAACCCCGTGACCCGCATGCGGACACGGGAGGAGCTGGAGATGATCGACGACCTCCTGGCGGACGACTTCCAGATCGTGCCCGGCGAGGGGTCGGACATCGCCGACCCCGAAGGGTTCGACATCTCGTACGACGGGACCCCGCTCCGCCCGCTCCGGTCGCTCCTCCACGAGGGCATCGCGCCCATCGAGCATCGGTTCGGCGGGCTCCGAGCTCCGCTCCGGCTGTTCACGTCGCGCCAGGACCACGTGGTCCCGCCGGCCGACAGTGAGTACCTCGCGGCGACCTACGGCGGCGACGTCGAGCACACGTGGCTCGAACGCAGCTACCACGTCGCGACCCGCGACCACGACCGGGAGCTCGTCGCCGGCGAGACGGTCGCCTTCGTCGAACGGGTCGCACGATGACGGCCGCGACGATCGCCTCGATCTCCACGATCGGCTCGATCCCGAGTCCGTCGAGCGCCTCGCTGGAGATCGGACCGCTGGAGCTCCGGGCCTACGGGTTGTTGATCGCGCTCGGGGTGATCGCCGGGGTCTGGCTGCTCGGCCGGATGCTCGAGCGCAAGGGGATCGGCACCGCCGACGATGCGAGCGCCATCGGCATGTGGGGTGTCGGCGCCGGCATCGTCGGCGCCCGGCTCTATCACGTGGCGACCGAGTGGTCGCGGTTCAGCGACGATCTCGGAGCGATCCCGAAGATCTGGGAGGGCGGGCTCGGGATCCCCGG
>DATHUU010000032.1:0-14263 GCA_035461925.1 Ilumatobacter sp. | reverse complement strand
CGCCTTCTACACCCGGTCGTCGGGCCTGAGGGTTCCGCACCGTGTCGACACCGCCGCCGAGGTCGCGGCCGTCCATGCAAACCGGTCGCGTGCGGCCAGCGGCATCCTCGTCGCCGTCCCGATCCCCGAGGACGCCGCCCTCGACGCCGCGCAGCTCGACGCCGTCCTCGCGCAGGCGCTCGCCGACTCCGAGGCGGCAGGCATCGTCGGCGCGGCGGTCACCCCGTTCGTGCTCGGACGGATCGGGGAGGCCACCTCGGGTCGCAGCATCCCGGCCAACCTGGCCCTGGCCGAGCACAACGCCCGTGTCGCGGCCGAGATCGCCGTCGCCGTCGCCGGCTGAGCGGCCCCGTCTCAGAACCCGCGGAACCGCTCCTCGACGCGGTCGAGCCAGGCGATCCGCTTCGCTTCGTCGGCCCGGTCGAGCCCGTAGATCGCCGTCCACGAGGTGCGGACGCGGCGCCCACACGCGACACGGACGGAGCGGAACGCCGTCCGCTTGCCCGCCTCACCCTCGAGCGCGTTCGTCCACTTCGGCGACCCGTGGGTGGTCACGATGGCGATGCGGCGGATGCCGGTGACGAGCCGGCTGGCGAACCCCGGTGCCCGCCTCATGTCGGAGCCCAGCCCGGCACCCCAGACCCGGTCGATCCACCCCTTGAGCATCGCCGGCTGGCCGCTCCACCAGGTCGGGTACACGAGGACCAGGGCCTCGGCCCAGCGAAGGTGCTCGACCGAACGTCGCAGCTCCGGCGCGAGCTCCGACTCGCGTGCGGCGTCGCGCTCCTCGGCGGTCAGCTCCGGCGTGAAGCCTTCGGCGTACAGGTCGAGCAACCTGGTCTCGTGACCGGCCGCCGCGAGGCCGGCGAGGACCCTGTCGCGCGCTGCGGCGACCAGTGAGTCCGGGTTCGGATGGCAGTAGACGACGAGCGCCCGCATCACAGCCTCGCCGCCGTGCGCTCGACCCGGTCGAGGAAGGTCGCGCGGTCATCGGCGCTCGAGCGGTCGACGCCGTACATCGGGATCCACCGCGTGCGGGTGCGGAGGCCGCACGACATGCGCAGCGCCCGGGCGATGATGCGTCGACCGTTGTCGTTGACGAGCAGCGCCCACGACCGTCGCGAACCCCACGTGCTGATGCCCACGATCCGCCGGACGTGCCCGAGTCCGGGTCGAACTTTGTTCGTGCGTTCGTCGAGGTGGAAGCCCACGCCGGGTACCATCGTGCGCTCGAGCCACCCCTTCAGGATCGCGGGGAGCCCGCTCCACCAGGTCGGGTAGACGAAGACGAGGATCCGGGCCTGCTTCAACAGCCGTGCATGCGCCGCAACCTGCGGGTCGCTGATCGGGTCGTCGGTCTCGTACGCCAGCCGTTCCGCGAGCGACATCGCGGCGCGGTAGCCCTCCGCGTAGAGGTCGATCACGTCCACGTGGTGGCCGGCCCGTTCGAGCCCCGAGACCGCACGTCTCGCCGCCGCGTGGCACAAGCTCTCGCGGTCGGGGTGGGCGACGAGCACCAGCGCGCGCATCACGCGAGCCGGGCGTCGAGCCCCGCCCGAACGGCAGGCCACTCCTGTCGAACGATCGAGTAGACCGCGGTGTCCCGTGCCTGGGGCGTGGCGGTGTTGTACTTCGCTCGATGGTTGCGGAGCACGCCCTCGAACGTGGCCCCGATCCGTTCGATCGCGACGCGGCTCCGCGTGTTCTCGGCATCCGTGCAGATCGCGACGCGCCACACGTCGAGCACGTCGAACGCGTGGGCGAGCAGCAGTCGCTTCGCCTCGGTGTTGATGCCGGTGCGCTGCGCGGAGCCCGCCAGCCACGTGCCGCCGATCTCGACCTCGTCGGGTGCGTCCCGCCCACTCCACCACTGGAGGTCGAGGAAGCGGGTGCAGCCGACCGGTCGTCCCGACCGAGCGTCGATCTGTGTGAACGGCAGGACCTTCGCCGCACCGTGGTCGGCGAGGAGCTGGTCGACGTACGCGGCCATGGCGTCGTGGCCGTCCGGGACCAACGTCAGCGCGTAGGTGGAGCGGTCGATCGATGCCGCCTCGACGAGCCCGGCGACGTGGTCGGGCGACAGTGGCGTGAGCACGACGTGACGACCCGTGAGTGTGATCGGTCGGAGCGGGGTCGGCACGGAGCAACCGTAGCGCCCGCTCCCCGAACGGGACGCGTCCGGTTCCGGCACCGGGCTAGCGTGCCGTGACATGGCCAAGGTGACCATCTACCACAACCCCAATTGAAACTCGTCGACCAATGCCGTGCGCATTGCCGAGGAGTTGGGCGTCGACGCCGACATCGTGATCTACCGGAAGGATCCGCCCGACGAGGCGACGCTCCGGGAGATCATCGCCAAGCTCGAGGACCCGCCGACCGATCTGGTGCGGCGCGACAGCCTGTTCAAGAAGCTCGAGCTCAGCGACGCCGACGTCGAGACCGTCGACCAGATCGTGCAGGTGATCCTCGACAACAAGATGATCATGCAACGGCCGTTGCTCGTCACCGCCGACACCGCGATCATCGGCCGCCCCAAGGAGCGCGTCACCGAGCTGCTCTCCGGCTGAACCGGCCGGTTGGCGGCAGACTTCCCGGTTCCGGGCAGACAGAACGCAGGGGTGCTCGGTACTGTGCATCAGGCGTGACTGACGGCGGAAGCACCCCCACGACTTCAGCGACGATCCCCCTCCAGCCGCCCGACGAACGGGCGTCCTGGCGGCCGCTGCTCGCACTGGTTCGCCGACAGTGGCTCGGACTCGGGCTGGGCGTCGCCATCGGCATGTTGTGGATGGCGGGCAAGGTCGCCGTGCCACAGCTGACCGGCCTCGCGATCGATCGCGCCATCGAGGTCGAGCGCAGCGCCTGGGGATGGGCGGTCCTCATCGCCGCTGCGGGGGTCGTGACCGGCACGTTCACCGCGCTGCGGCGATACGTCTCGTTCCGGGAGAGCCGCCTGACCGAGACACGGTTGCGCGAACGCCTGCTGCAGCACATCCTCGGGCTCCACATCGGCTACCACGACCGCTCCCAGACCGGTCAATTGATGAGCCGCGCGTCGAGCGACCTCAACCAGGTCCAGATGTTCGTGGTGATGATCCCCCTCACGCTGTCGAACCTGGCGCTGATCGGCGTGGTCGTCGTGATGCTGTTCCGGACCGACCCGGTGCTCGCCGTGTGTGCGCTGGCGCCGCTCCCGTTCGTGAACCTGACCGCCCGGCGGTTCTCGGGAGCGATCCACCCCGCCGTGCGTCGCGTCCAGCAGGAGCAGGCCCAGCTGGCGTCGGTCGTCGAGGAGACCGTCGCGGGGATCCGGGTCGTGAAGGGGTTCGGGGCGGAACGGGTCCAGTCCACGAAGCTGGAGCGCGAGGCGGACGACATCAACCTCGCGTCGCTGGGAGCGGCCCGGGTCAGGGCGACCTACCTGCCGTTCATGGAGCTGTTGCCGTCCATCGGGTTGATCGCCGTGCTCGGGATCGGCGGCCATCGCGTCCTGAACGGCGAGTTGACGATCGGTGAGCTCGTGGAGTTCAACTTCTTCGTCCAGCTCCTCGTCTGGCCGCTCCGCACGATCGGGATGACGGTCGCCTTCGGGCAGCGTGCGGCGACGGCACTCCAGCGGATCGACGAGGTCCTCGACACGGTGCCCGAGATCGTCGACCCTCCGACACCCGCGCGGCCGTCCGAGCGGGTCGGAGCGGTGTCGTTCGACGGGGTCCGCTTCGGCTACGACCGCGGCGCCCCGGTCCTCGAGGGCTTCGACCTCGACATCGCACCCGGCACGTCGGTCGCCATCGTCGGAGCGACCGGATCGGGGAAGTCGACGCTCGCTCGGCTGCTCGTCCGATTCTACGATCCGCAGGCGGGAGCGGTCCGGCTCGACGGTGTCGATCTCCGTGATCTCGCGGTGCATGACGTCCGCCGTTCCGTGGGGCTGGTCTTCGAGGACACCCTCCTGTTCCACGACACCGTCGCCGCCAACATCGCGTTCGCCAACCCGGATGCCGATGCGGCCACCATCCGACGCGCCGCCGAGCTCGCCGGGGCCGCCGACTTCGTCGACGACCTCCCCCAGGGATACGACACCATCCTCGGGGAGCGCGGCTTCTCGTTGTCAGGCGGTCAGCGCCAACGGATCGCCATCGCCCGCGCGCTCGTGTCCGACCCGGTCGTGCTGATCCTCGACGACGCGACGAGCGCCGTCGACCCCAGCAAGGAGCACGAGATCCGTGCTGCGATGAGGACGGTGATGGACGGCCGCACGACGATCGTCATCGCGCACCGCCCGGGCACGATCGCGATGGCCGATCGGGTCGTGCTCGTCGACGGCGGTCGGGTGGCGGCATCCGGCACGCACGACGAGCTGCTGGCGACCGAGCCGCGCTACCGCCAGGTCTTGGCGGCCGCCGCGCTCGGATCGGACCAGGACACGCCGGCGGGCGCCGCTCGAGCTGGTGACGGCTGACCATGTGGGCCACCAACGCCGTCAGCGAGGAGGATCGTCTCGACCGTGAGGAGGCTCGGCAGGTGCTCCGTCGCGCCGCCGCGTTGGCGCGGCCGCAACGCCGTCTCGCGCTCGCGACGCTCGGGTTCGTGGCGCTCTCCACCAGCACCACGCTGGTCGGGCCGCTCCTGCTGCGTTACGGCATCGACGACGGGATCCGTGCCGACGACGCGGGCCCCCTGAACGTCGCGATCGTGGCCTTCGTGGCCGTGGCGGTCGTCGCCTACGTGGGGAGCCGGCAGCAGTACGTGTTCGTGAACCGGGCCGGAGAGGGCTTCCTGCGCGCGTTGCGACTGCGGCTCTTCGACCACATCCAGCGTCAATCGCTCGGCTTCTTCGACCGCAACAAGGCCGGCGTGCTCGTGTCCCGCATGACGGCCGACATCGAGTCGATGTCGGAGCTCGTCCAGTGGGGGTTGCTCCAGTTCGTCTCCGCGACGTTGCTGCTCACGTTCGCCCTCGTCGTCCTGCTCCTGATGTCGTGGCAGCTCACACTGCTCGCACTGCTGGTCGTGCCGTTCATCGTGCTCGCATCGATCAAATTCCAGCGCAACTCCAACGAGGCGTACCTGGCCGTGCGCGAGCGTGTCGGCGAGAACCTGTCCTCGCTCCAGGAGAACATCGCCGGGGTCCGCGTCATCCAGGCGTACGTCCGGGAGCCGGAGCAGTTCCGCCGCTTCCGGCGCACCAACCGGGCGCTCTACGACGCCCACGTCCACAGCGTGCGCGTCGCGACCTGGTACTTCGGGGTCGTCGAGTTCTTCGGCGTGCTCGCCACCGCGATCGCGATCGGGATGGGCGGCTGGCTCGTGCAGAACGGTCAGGTGTCCGTCGGCACCGTGGTCGCTGTCGTGCTGCTGCTGTCCAGCCTGTTCGAACCGGTCCAGCAGCTGTCCCAGATGTACAACACCCTCCAGTCGGCGACCGCGTCGCTGGCCAAGATGTTCGAGATCCTCGACACCGTCCCGGAGATCGACGAGCGGTCCGACGCCGTCGCCCTGCCCCGGACCGGCACGCTCGACGTCGACCACGTCACGTTCTCGTACCCGGGCACGACGGTTCCGGTGCTGCACGACGTGTTGCTCACGGTCGCGCCCGGGGAGCGGCTGGCGCTCGTCGGGCCGACCGGTGCGGGGAAGTCGACCCTGGCCAAGCTGATCGCCCGCCTCTACGACCCAGGTCGGGGTGCGGTCCGGTTCGCCGGGACCGATCTGCGATCGGCGACGCTCGCCTCGCTCCGTGAGCGGGTGGTCGTCGTCCCGCAGGAGGGGTTCCTGTTCGACGGCACGATCGCCGACAACCTCCGGCTCGCCAGACCGGAGGCCACCGACGACGAGCTCCGCCAGGCGCTGCGCGCGCTCGATGCGCTCGACCGGTTCGAGGCGTTCCCGGATGGCTTGGCGACCGAGGTGCGCGAGCGGGGGTCACGCCTCTCGGCCGGTGAGCGTCAGCTGGTGTCGCTCGCCAGGGCGGCGCTGGTCGATCCGGCGGTGCTCGTGCTCGACGAGGCGACGTCGAGCCTCGACCCGGGGACCGAGGCGCTCGTGGAGCACGCGCTCGACCGCCTCATGGAGGGCCGTACCACGATCGTCGTCGCGCACCGACTGTCGACCGTCCAGCGAGCCGATCGGGTCGCGGTGGTCGACCACGGCCGCCTGGCCGAGCTCGGCACCCACGACGAGCTGATGGCCCTCGGCGGGAGGTACGCCGCTCTCGCGGAGGCGTGGGCCCGCAGCCAACCCGTGTGACGTCAGCAGATCATCATCGGGAACCGGATCAGCAGAACCGGATCAGGCGGGCTCGAACACGAGGACGAACTCGAGCAGGCCGTTGTCCTCGGTCGTGATGCCGGCGATCGACGGGTTGGCGATCGAGTAGTCCGCGAAGACGATCGGGATCGCTCCCAGCACCCCCACCCGGCCGTTCTGCTGTTGGGCGGTGACGTCGAACGTGACCGGGTTGGCCACGCCCCGCAGGGTCAGCTCGCCGGTCGCGGTGGTGGCGACGTCGACGCCGTCCGCCGGCTCGGTGCCCAACTCGATCGGCTCGGCGAGGGTGAACGTCGCCTCCGGGTACTCGTCGGTCGACATGATCCGGCCTCGGAACTGCCCGTCGCGTCGACGGTCGTCGCTCTCGATCGTGGCCACGTCGACGACGAACTCACCGCTCACGACCTGGGTGCCTTCGATGACGAACGTCCCGGTGACCTGGTTGGTGCGGCCGACGCCCTCGGCGTCGACGCCGAACAGGATCTCCTTGACCCGGTACCCGACTTGCGACTCGTCGGTGGTCGACCAGATCTGGTTCTCGGGGCCACCCGGCGCGTCGGTGGCAACCGGTTCGGTGCTCACGTCACTGGACGTCGTCGCCGACGGTGCATCGGTGGCGGGCGCGACGGTCGGCCGTACGTCCGTCGGCGGTTCGCCCGCCGGCTCGTCGACGGCGAGGGCGGCGTCGAGGTCGGTCTCGTCGAACTCGTCCGGGCTGTCGTTGATCACGTTCGCGTAGAGGAAGATCGCGCCGTAGCCGAGGATCAGGACGGCGAGGGCGCCGAGCAGGGCCCACTTCAACCAACGTGGGAACGCGGCAGGGGAGTCGGCAGGGGAGTCGGAGGTGGGTTCGGTCATCGTTCACTCGTCGGCTGGGGCACGGGCGGCGACATCGTGCCACGAGAACGTCCCTCGCGGGCGGCAGCCCGGTGCGTCGGGCACGGAAGCGCTACCGATATGGTGCTCGTGGAGGTGGCGGTTGGACAAGGTGACGCTCGACGACGTGGCCCGCATGAGCGGTGTGTCACGGTCAGCGGCGTCGCGCGCCTTGAACGACCGGCCGGGTGTGCGCGCCGACGTGCGCGGGCGGGTGCTGTACGTCGCCGAACAGCTCGGCTTCCGCCCGAACCGGGCGGCCCGCAACCTGGCATCGGGTCGCTCGTCGGTCATCGGGCTCATCATCCCGAGCAGCGACCTGCGGATCGATCCCTACGGCGCCGCCATGATCCACGCCGTGAGCCGGGCCTCGGTCGAGCGCGATCTCGGGCTGATGCTGCACCTCGCCACGGCCGAACCCGGACGAACGGTCCACCACATCCTCCGTGACGGGTTGATCGACGGGTTGTTGATCAGCACCGTGGCCGTCGGCTCGTGGGTCGACGAGCTGTTCGACGCCTCGTTGCCCACCGTCCTGATCGGGACCCACCCGACCCGTGACGACGTCCTCGGCGTCGACGTCGAGAACCTGGAGTCCTCCGTGCTCGCCGTGGCGCACCTGATCGAACAGGGGTGTGAGCGGATCGGGTGCATCGCCGGACGATCGGACCGTGCCGACGCCCGGGAGCGCGTCGCCGGCCATCGCCTGGCTCACGAACGCGCCGGCCGTCCGTTCGACGAGTCGCTCGTCGTCCGGGGCGACTTCACGCGGGCGTCCGGACTCGACGCCGGTGCGACGCTGCTCGATCGCGAGGTCGACGGCATCTTCGCGGGCAACGACGAGATGGCCGTGGGCGCGATCTGGGCCGCGACCAAGCGGGGTGTCGCAGTTCCCCGCGACCTGCTGGTCGTCGGGTTCGACGGTACCGCGCACGACGATCTCGTGGAGCCGACGATCACGAGCATCGCCCAACCGTTCGACGAGATCGCCACCGCGGGCGTCGATCTCCTCGATCGACTGGTCAGCGGCGCCGACGAGCTCACCTCCGTGACGATCGCCCCCGAGCTCGTGATCGGGACGTCCTCACAGCGTCGGATCACAGGATCTGGCTGAGGAACAGCTTCGTCCGGTCTTCCTGCGGGTTCGTGAAGAAGTGCTCCGGGGTCCCGACCTCGACGATCTGGCCGTCTGCCATGAACACCACGCGGTCGGCGACCTCGCGGGCGAAACCCATCTCGTGCGTGACGACGATCATCGTCATGCCTTGGCTGGCGAGGTCCTTCATCGTGTCGAGCACCTCGTTGATCATCTCCGGGTCGAGTGCCGACGTCGGCTCGTCGAACAGCATCACCTTCGGCTTCATCGCGAGCGCGCGGGCGATCGCCACCCGCTGCTGCTGCCCGCCGGAGAGCTGGCCCGGGTACTTCTTGGCCTGTTCGGGGATCTTCACGTGCTCGAGCAGCTCCATGCCGAGCCGCTGCGCCTCGGCCTTGGGCATCTTGCGCACGTTGCGGGGAGCGAGGATGACGTTGTCGAGCACCGTGAGGTGCGGGAACAGGTTGAACTGCTGGAACACCATGCCCGTCTCGCGCCGGATCTCCTGGATGTTGCGGACGTCGTGCGACAGCTCGACACCGTCGACGACGATGCGCCCGGCGTCGTGCTCCTCCAACCGGTTGATGCAGCGGATCATGGTGGACTTACCCGATCCGGACGGGCCGATCACGACGACGACCTCCTGGCGGCCGATGCGCAGGTTGATGTCGCTCAACGCCTGGAAGTCGCCGAAGAACTTGTCGACGTGCTCCATCTCGATCATCACGTCGCCGGCCACTTGCGTGGCGTCGGCGAACACGACGTGTCGCCCTGTCGGCGTGTCGGTCGGTGTGTCGCTCATCGCGTTCCCACCCCCAGCTTCCTCTCCAGCCGCTGACTCTCGCGGCTCATCGTGTACGACACGGTCCAGAACAGCACGGCGCCGAAGGCCAGTGTCTCACCGATCAGTCCCTGCCCGCGGAAGTCCGGCTGCTGGGTGATCGCAGAGCTCACCCGGAGCAGCTCGAACAACCCCATCGCGACCCCGGCCAGCGCGGTGTCTTTGAACAGCGAGATCAGCTGACCGATCTGGGCCGGGATGACGTTGCGGAGCGCCTGTGGGAGCACGATCAGGAACGTCTGCCGGGGCGGGGACAGGCCCAGCGCCTTGGCCGCCTCGAACTGCCCCTTCGGCACCGACTGCAACCCCCCGCGCACGATCTCGGCCATGTATGCCGCGGTGAACAGCGTGAACACGACGATGGCTCGCGTCGGCGTCGACGGCGTCATCCCGGCCGGTACGAAGAAACCCAGGGCAACGTTGGCGAAGAGCAGGAGCACGAACAGTGGGGCGCCGCGAACCAGCTCGATGTAGAGGGTGGACACGACCCTCACGAGGGGTAGGCCCGAACGTCGGCCGAGTGCCAGCAGCACCCCGAGCGGGTAGCACAGGATGATCGAACAGGCGGCGAGGAACAGGTTGAGCATGAACCCGCCCCACTCACCGAATCCGACGGCGTCGACGACGTAGAGGTAGAGCCCGATCGGAACCGCTGCGAGGGCGATCGTCAGGATCGCGCCACCGACAGCACCGTGGATCCTCCGGCCGAGGAAAGGTCCGAGCAGTCGGCCGACGACGGCCGCGACGATGGCGATGGCCGTCATGATCCACGGCCCGGCCGTGTTCGTGAGCGCGAGCAGGAGCAGGACGAGGAGCCCGGGGATCCAGAACCGCTCCCCGAGGTCGAGGACGCGGGCGCGCGACCACGAGGTGGACTCGAGGTCTGCCCGCGCAGCTCGCACCTGCCGGGCGTGCACGATGCCTGCGATCACGCCGGCCCAAGCACTCAGCACGACCACGGTGACCGCCAACCGGAGCACGTGCGGGGCGGGGAACCGGCCCATCACGAGCAGTTGGAGGTTCCGCTCGATGACCTCCCACCGTCCGGTGACGAAGACGAATCGCACCGTCTTGTAGAGCACCCACGCCGAGACCAGTGCGGCGACGACCGTGATGACACCGTCGACGGGCGAGCGGAACAGGTTGCGGCGGAGCCAGACGCCGGCCGGGGTGCGGAGCACGGGCGCGGTCATCGTTCCACCAGCGCGACGCGTCGATTGGCGATGTTGACGAACAGCGAGGTCACGAGCGAGATCGAGATGTACACGAGGAGGGTGATCGTGAACGCCGGCACCGCCGGCGATCCGTTGCCGACGGTGGTCTGCGTGACGAGGGTGATGTCGTAGTACCCGATGCCGGCGCCGAGTGACGAGTTCTTGATGAGGTTCAGGTACTGGTTGCCGACGGGTGGGATCGCGATGCGGAACGCCTGGGGGAGGACCACGTACCACATCCGCTGGAAGCCGCTGAGGGCCAGCGCGTTCGCTGCCTCGCCCTGGCCCTTCGGTACCGCCTGGATCGATCCCCGCACGATCTCGGCGATGTGGCTCGCGGTGTAGATGACGAGTGCGAAGAAGATCGCGAAGAAGGACGGATCGATCCGGATCCCGCCGGCGGACCGACGTCCGTCGACCTCGGGCAGCGTCACCCCGAATCCGAACGCGAACCACCCGATGGCGAGCACGACGACGAACGCGGCGCCGCCCCAGAGCCCCGAGTTGGCGGGTGCACCGGTTCGGTCGGACACCGACCGCCGCCATCTGGCGACCGCCCACCACACCACCGCACCGACGAGACCGAGCAGGACGAGCAGCCGACCCGAGCCGGTGAACCACGGGCCGGCGATGCCGCGGTTCGAGATGACCATGAGGCCCAGCGGCTCCCATGCCTCCTGGATCCGTGGGAAGATCCCGAGCACGACGGCGAGTGCCCCGAACACGACGAACAAGGGGAGCGGCACGTTGCGGATCGCCTCGACGTACACGGTCGCCATCTTGCTGACGAGCCAGTTCTTGCTGAGCCGGCCGATGCCGACGATCGTGCCGAGCACCGTGGCCGCCACGATGCCGGCGACCGAGACGCGGAGCGTGTTGAGGAAGCCTTGGACGTATGCGTCGCGGACGGGCGCGTTCTGCGACATCTCGTTGCCGGTGATCTCGAACGCCGCCGGATTGTCGAGGAAGTCGAAGTTGGTCGGGATCCCGAGGCTCTGGGAGTTCGTCGTGTAGTTGCCGTAGAGCCAGATCACGATCGCCGCGGATGCGGCGACGACGATGAGTTGGAACAACCACTGCAGGACGCGGACATCTCGCCAGATCGGGACGCGATCGGGCACGATCGTCGCCGTCACCGGTCATCCGGCGCAGGTCGGCGGGGGCGGCCGGCCATCGGCCGACCGCCCCCGAACATCGCGGTCATCGTGGTTGGGCGTCGCTCAGCGGTACGGAGGTGCGTACATCAGGCCGCCGTCGGTCCACAGCGCGTTCACGCCGCGCTCGAGTCCGAGCGGAGCGAGGTGGCGCTCGAAGATCTCGCCGTAGTTCCCGACCTGACTGACGATCTGGTAGGCGAAGTCGGTGGGCAAGCCGAGGCCCGGGTCGAGCACCGCAGCAGCACCTTCCTCGCCTTCGATCTCCAGACCGAGGAACCGTTGGATGTTGACATCGTCGCTGGCGGCGAAGGTGTCGACGTTCTCCGAGGTGATGCCGAACTCCTCGGCCTGGATCGTCGCGAGGATCGCCCAGTTCACGACCTGCGCCCACTGCGTGTCACCGTCGGCGACGGCCGGTGCGAGCGGCTCCTTCGAGAAGACCTCGGGGAGGATGGTCAACGCCTCGGGCCCATCGGGGTAGACGGAGCGGAGGCCGGTGAGCTGGCTCCTGTCCGACGACCAGCCGTCGCACTGACCGGCGATGAACGACTCCTGGATCAGGTCGGTGTCCTCGAACGCTCGCACTTCCCAGTCGAGTCCGAGGCGTGCGGCTTCGGCCGCGGCGTTGCCCTCGGTCGTGGTGCCCTGAGCGACGCAGACGGTCACGCCGTCCATCTCGCTGATGCTCGCGAAGTCGCCGGTGTTCACCATCATGCCCTGGCCGTCGTAGAAGTTCGGCTGGAGGAACGTGGCGCCCTCGGCGCCGTCGCGGGACGCCGTCCAGGTGGTGTTGCGCACGAGGACGTCGACCTCACCCGATTGCAGCGCGGTGAATCGGTCGGCGGTCTCGACGTCGACGTGTTCGACCGCCTCGGCGTCGCCGAGCACCGCAGCCGCGATGACGCGGCAGAAGTCGGAGTCGAAGCCGACGTGATCGCCGCCCTCGGTGAGCACCGCGAAGCCAGGGAGCGCGTCGCGGGTGCCGCAGCGGACGACACCGGCTTCGAGCACCGCATCCAGCGTGCTGCCGCCCTGCGTGACGTCGACGGTGTCGTCCGGCTCGTCGGCGGGTTCCTCGGTGGGCTCGTCGGCGGGTTCCTCGGTCGGTTCGTCGGCGGGTTCCTCGGTGGGCTCGTCAGCCGGTTCGTCGCTGGGTTCGTCGGCCGGCGCCTCGGACGGTTCCTCGGTGGGCTCAGCGTCGTCGTCGTCGCTGGTGCACGCACCGGCGACCAGGGCGAGCGCTGCTGCGGCTCCGGCGATCCGGTACCACCTCGGGGTGGCTCCTCGTCGAATCATGATGCTCCTCCTCAGGAGTTGTCGTGGGATCTCGGCCCGGTCCCCTCACCGGTACGGGCTCCCTCGGCGGATGTCGCCCTGATGCGATGGTGCTGCCGCACGGCGATCAGTGGAACATAGCAAAGCCCTGGCCACGGCTTGGTCGGCACGAGTGGGCACGTCGTCACGGCACGAATCCGGGTACGGATGTCCTGACTTGCGGAAGGGACGTCGCCGGGACGGTGGCCGGGAGCCGGTTGGGCCAGACTGTCGGTCATGACCCATGCCTCCGTCGTCGTCGCCCGGACCGCCCCCCGCACCGCCCAGGCGGTCGGCCTCGCGGTCGGCCCCACCGGTGCCGTACCCCGCCAGCTCGGCCTCAACCGGAGCGCGCTCGAGGCGAACGGCTTCACCGGGAAGGTCGGCCAGACGCTCGTCGTCCCCGTCAAGGACGGACCCACGTACGTCGCCGTCGGGGTGGGCGACACCTCGACCGACAACGCGCGTCGTGATGCCGCGGCAGCGTTCGCCCGCGCCGCCGGCACCCGTACCTCGCTGGCGACCAACCTCGTCGACGGAGCCGATGACGTCGCCGCCGCGGCGCAGGCCGTCGTCGAGGGCGTGCTCCTCGCCCGGTACCGGTACGTCGCGTTGAAGAACGACCGGTCGGGTGCTGCGCCGGTCGAGAGCCTCATCTTGACGGTCGCCGCCGAGGACGACAAGGCGGCGACGAGAGGAGCCGCGCGCGGGACGGTGACCGCACAGGCCGCGAACCTGGCCCGGGAGCTCGCCAACACCCCCGCCAGCCACCTGACCGCCCGTCAGCTCGCCGCGAAGGCCGTCGAGCTCGCCTCGGAGCACGGCCTCGATGTGGAGGTGTTCGACAAGGACCAGCTGGCCGTCCTCGGGTGTGGCGGCATCCTCGGGGTGAACGCCGGCTCCGTCGAGCCGCCTCGCATGGTGAAGCTCACGTATGCGCCCCGGAACCCGAAGGCGCACGTGGCGCTGGTGGGCAAGGGCGTGATGTTCGATTCGGGTGGTCTCTCGATCAAGCCGAGCGGGCCGATGACCAACCTCATGAAGATGGACATGTCGGGTGCTGCGGCCGTGCTCGCGGTCATGACGGCGTTGAAGGACGTCGGCTGCCGCAACCAGGTGACCGCGTGGCTGATGTGCACCGACAACATGCCGTCCGGTTCGGCGCTCAAGCTCGGTGACGTGCTCACGCTCCGGAACGGCAAGACCGTCGAGATCCACAACACCGACGCCGAAGGCCGTCTCATCCTCGCCGACGGGCTGTCGCTCGCGGCCGAGGCGCGGCCCGACGTCATCGTCGACATCGCCACGCTCACCGGCGCGGCGATGGCGGCGCTCGGGACCGACATCGCCGCGGTCATCGGATCCCACGACGGCGTGATCGAGCAGGTGAGATCGTCGGCGGAGCTCACCGACGAGCCGGTCTGGCAGATGCCGCTGGCGAAAGAGCGCTATCGCAAGCTGCTCGACTCCGTCGCTGCCGACATGAAGAACATCG
>DATHUU010000031.1:0-2392 GCA_035461925.1 Ilumatobacter sp. | reverse complement strand
AAGGCCGCCGCCAGGAAGGCCCCGGCGAAGAAGAAGGCCGCCGCCAAGAAGGCCCCGGCCAAGGCCGTCGGGTCATCGGGCGTCCGCAAGGTCGCGACCGCGCGCCAATCCTGACCCGACGTTGAGCTCGCGCCGACGGCTCGACGCGGACCTCGTCCGACGTGGTCTCGTCGCGAGTCGCAACGAGGCCCAGACGCTGATCGACGAGCATCGCGTGCTCGTCAACGGTGCGATCGCCGAGAAGCCGTCCCGGCAGGTGGCACCCGGCGATCAGGTCGTCGTCGCGGGCCCACCGCCGAAGTTCGTCGGACGCGGCGCGCACAAGCTCGATCATGCGCTCGATGCGTTCGCGCTCGAGGTCAGGGGACGGCGTGCGCTCGACGCCGGCGCATCGACCGGAGGGTTCACCGACTGCCTCCTCCAGCGCGGCGCCGCCCACGTCGTCGCCGTCGACGTCGGACACGGGCAGCTCCACGAACGTCTGCGTGCCCATCCACAGGTCACGAACATCGAACGGACGAACGTCCGCCACCTCGACGTCGACACGATCGGCGGCCCGGTCGATCTCGTCGTCGGGGACCTCTCCTTCATCTCGTTGCGCCTCGTGATCGATCCACTGGTGTCGGTGTGCCACCCTGGTGCCCCGATGGTGCTGCTCGTCAAACCCCAGTTCGAGGCCGGCAAGGCCGAGGTCAGCCGCGGACGCGGCGTGATCACCGACCCGGATGTGTGGGAGCGGGTACGGGGCGAGATCGAGGAGGCGCTCCACGATGCCGGATGCGTGGTGCACGGTTGGACGGAGTCCCCGATCACCGGGGCCGACGGCAACCACGAGTTCCTCGTGTACGCCACCGCACCGGTCGGGGTCGGACCGTCGTGATCCGCGTCATGATCGTGGCACACCACGACCGCCCGGAAGCACCACAGCTCGCCACCACCATCGCCGCGTGGCTCCGTGATCGGGGCCACGAGTGCTGGATGCCCACTTCCGAGGCCGAGCAGTTCGGGTTGCAGCAGCTCGCCGCCGACGGCGATCCGGCTCAGGCCGACCTCGTGCTGAGCCTCGGTGGTGATGGCACGATGCTGCGCGCCGTCGGTCTGCTCGACGGCGCCCCCGTCCCGCTCCTCGGAGTGAACCTCGGACGTCTCGGCTACCTCACCGAGATCGAGGTCGACCAGGTGGAGACGGCGCTCGAGCGCTTCGTCGCCGGCCACGTCGACGGACACTGGCACCTCGACCAGCGGATGATGCTCGCCGTCACGGTGTTCGATGCCGACGGCACCGCGCGCGGGACGTGGCGAGCCCTGAACGAGGCCGTCGTCGAGAAGCGGGAGTCGGGTCACACGGTCAACCTGCTCGTGCGGATCGACGGTGAGCCCTTCACGTCCTACGCTGCCGACGGCCTGATCGTGTCGACGCCGACCGGGTCCACCGCCTACTCGCTCTCGGCGAGAGGTCCGGTCGTGTCGCCGAAGCATCGTGCTCTGCTCGTCACACCGGTCGCGCCGCACATGTTGTTCGACCGGAGTCTCGTGCTCGATCCGACCGAGACCGTCGAGATCGAAGTGCTCGCCGGCCGCGAGGCATCCGTCGCCATCGACGGTCGTCCGGTGTGCGGCCTCACCGCGTCGACGCGAGTGCGGTGCGTCCCTGCCACCGAGACCGCTCGGTTCGTCCGCTTCGGAGCCCACCACTACCACCAGGTGCTCAAGGTGAAGTTCGGCCTGCTCGATCGCTGAGCCCGACCACCACCACCGGGAAAATGGTTGTCGAACGGGTGTTCGTTCGGCTAGACAACGAGGTGTGCTGACCGAGCTGCACGTCGAGAACCTGGGTGTCATCGAGCGGGCGACGCTCGCACTCGGACCGGGTGTGACCGCGCTGACCGGTGAGACCGGTGCCGGCAAGACCATGCTCGTCGAGGCGATCGAGCTGCTCGTCGGCGGTCGCGCGGACGCGACGATCGTCCGGACCGGCGCCGTCGAGGCGCGGATCGACGGTCGCCTCGAGCTGAGCGGCGAGGACGGTGCCACCGAGGAGGTCGTGCTCACCCGCGTGATCCCGGCCAACGGACGGTCCCGTGCGTACGTCAACGGCAGGCCGGCGACGGCGACGACCCTCGCCGACCTGGCCCGAGACGTGATCGATCTGCATGGGCAACACGCTCATCAGAGCCTGCTCTCCACAGCGACGCAGCGCGCCGCGCTCGACGAGTACGGAGGTGTCGACCTCCGGCCGCTGCGTGCCGCGCGAGCTCGCCTCACCGAGATCGACGCCGAGCTCGCGCTGCTCGGCGGTGACGAGCGCGCCCGGGCACGTGCGATCGATCCGCTCATGTTCCAGGTCGGGGAGCTCGTCGCCGCGGACATCGCCGACGAGCGCGAGGACGAC
>DATHUU010000030.1:0-3668 GCA_035461925.1 Ilumatobacter sp. | reverse complement strand
GGATCCTTCCGTCCGCTCATCCCGAGACCGGGCGTGAACGAGCCTCGTGGCAGCTCGGTCCGGAGGAACTCGACGACCTCGTCGCGGAGGGCGTGCTCCTCGGCCGTGAGCTCGACGGGCTCGAACCGGATCACGACGCGGCGCTCAGCCACCCATCCGCGTGCGGGGCGTGGCCTGTGACAGCAGGTCGCGGACGATCGGCCCGACCTCGCGAGGGTCGATCGGCGGCTCGGTGATGTGCGGGCCCCGGCGCCAGCCCTCGGCGATCCCGAGGATGTTGCCCGACGACTCGATGATCTGGCCGGTGACGTCCTTGGAGTCGGACGATGCGAGCCAGGTCGCGACGGGAGCCACCCATTCGGGTCCCCAACGATCGAGGGTCTCCTCGGGGATGCCGAGGTCCTCCGTCATACGGGTGAGCGCGCCCGGGGCGATCGCGTTGCAGGTCACGCCGTACCGGCCGAGCTCGTCGGCGCAGATCTGGGTGAACGCGGCGATCCCGGCCTTGGCCGCGCCGTAGTTGGTCTGGCCGGCGTTGCCGTAGATGCCAGAGACCGACGTGGTGTTGATGATGCGGGCGTCGTTCGACTCGCCGGCCTTGGCCCGGTTGCGCCAGTACTCGGCGGCGACACGGGTCGGCGCCCACGTGCCCTTCAGGTGCACCTTGATCACGGTATCCCACTCGTCCTCGGTCATCGAGAAGACCATCCGGTCGCGAAGGATGCCGGCATTGTTGACGACGGCATCGAGCCCGCCGAACGTGTCGACGGCGAGCTGGATCATCGCGCCGGCGTCCTGGAGCGAGGACACGTCCCCGAGGTGGGCGACGGCGTGCCCGCCGGCGGCGTCGATCTCGTCGACGACGTCCTGGGCGGGGTTCGACTCGGCTGCTCCCGTCCCGTCGCGGGCGCCACCGAAGTCGTTCACGACGACCTTGGCGCCCTCGCTCGCCAGCAGCAGCGCGTGCTCGCGACCGATGCCACGACCGGCTCCGGTGACCACGACCACCCGTCCATCACACAGCTTCTCGCTCATGGTGCCGAACGGTACGCGGCGCGCCGGTGGAGCTCAGAGTCGGGAGAGCCCGTCGCGGTGTACCGGGTCGGCGACGGCGATCAGGCGGCGGGCTCGTTCGGTGTCGCTCACGCCGCGGAGATCGGCGATGCCGTGCTCGGTCACGACGACGTCGACGTCTGACCGGGCGGTCGACACCACGTCGACCCTGGGCACGATCGTCGATTCGCCCGTCCGCGTCGTCGACCGGAGCGCGACGATCGACATCCCACCGACCGACCGCGACGCTCCGGCGCTGAAGTCGGCGTGACCACCGACTGCCGCCACGATTCGGTCGCCGACCCGTTCGAGGTTCACGGCCCCGTCGAGGCCGACCTGCAGGGCGGTGTTGCAGCCGACGAACCGCGGGATGGCCGAGATGGCCGACAGGTCGTGGGTGACGGTGCTCGACGACAGACGGAGCATGCCGGCTTCGGCGAGGCGTTCGATCGGCTCGCCGCCCCAGGTGTAGGCGGCGACCGCGGGCTCGATCAGCAGTCCTCGATCGTGCAGCTCGGCGACCGCATCGGTCACCAGTCCCGACCAGATGCGGACCGGCTGGTCGATCGACCGTGCGATACCCTCGGCGATCCCGCCGGGACCGAACTGCAGGGTCGGTTCCTCCGGGAGCAGGGCGGCGACCGTGGCCCCGATGGAGAGGTCGATCGAATCGGCGACGCGCGAGGCGGCCGGTGCGGTGGGCATCGGCCCGACCGGCATCGGTCGCTCCAGGGTGGCGACGATCTGGCCCTCGACGAGTGGACCGCCGAGATCCGGTGCGGTCAGGCCGATCTCGACCACGACGCGCTCGGCGGTGCGGGCGAGGACGTCACCCCAGCCGACCGCGGTCGAGAACGCGCAGTGGTCACCACGGCGCACCCCGGTCACGACAGCGACGTCCGGTGGGTTCGCGAGGATCCGGCTCGGCACGGCGCTGAGGCGGACGGGGAGGGCGGTGACCCGGCCGGCGTTCACGGCGCGGGCGAGCCCGTAACCGGCCAGCACCGTCGTGATCGAGAGGGTGGTGTCGTCGAGCCACGGATGTGGCTCGATCGTCCAACCGAGCGTGACGTCGAGCATCACGTCGAGGTCGGCACCGTCGTCGAGCCCGGCCGCCGCGACCGCATCGCGCGGGGAGGTGCGCGGGCTGTCGGGGCCGTCGGCGTACCAGACCCGGAGCGGGCTCATTGGCCGATCGGCATCCCGCCGTCGACGCGGACCAGCGCGCCGTTGGTGAAGCTCGACGACGGGCTGGCGAGGAACAGCGCGGCCGTGACGATCTCCTCGGGCCGGCCGGGCCGGCTCTGCGCGTTGTCGGCCGTCGTGCGAGCCTCCTCGGTCCAAGCCGTGGAGATGTCGGTGAGGAACGGCCCGGGCGAGAGGGTGTTGACGCGGACCTTCGGCCCGTACTCGGCGGCGAGCGAGCGCGACATCGCGTTGAGCGCCGCCTTGGCGGAGCCGTAGGGCACCACGTAGGGGAGCGGCAGCAACGAGCCGGACGAGGTGACGTTGATGATGACGCCGCCGTCGCCGTCGGCCATGCGCTTGGCGACCTGGGACGCGAGCCGGAACGGACCTTTGAAGTTGAGGCCGACCACGCTGTCGAAGAGCTGCTCGGTCACCTCGTGGCTCGGTGACGCGGGGCTCATCCCGGCGTTGTTGACGCAGATGTCGATGCGACCGAAGTGGTCGTAGACGTGCTCGAGCATGGCGTCGATCGACGCCCACTTCGCGGCGTGCAGTCGGACCGCCAGCGCCCGGCGCCCCAGCTCACGGATCTGCTCGGCCACCACCTCGCAGTTGTCGAGCTTGCGGCTGGCGATGACGCAATCGGCACCCCGCTCGGCGAACGCCCGCACCATCTGGTGGCCGAGACCCCGGCTGCCGCCCGTGACGAGCGCGATCTTGCCGGTCAGGTCGAACAGCGGATCGAGCATCGGGTCATTGTCGCAGGCCCGGTCAGCGGTTCTTCCACGCGACGGGCCGGCGGGCCAGGAACGACTGCATCGCCTCGCGGGAGTCCTCGGTGAGGCTGGTCACGATCTGGTTGCGGTTCTCGATGTCGATGCCGGCGGCGAGGCTCGGGATCTCCAGGTTCGACCACAGCACCTCCTTCGTCATCCACGTGCCGAACGGGCTGTTGGCGCAGATCTCGGTGGCGACGGCGAGGCACGTGTCCATCAGCTCGTCGTCGGGGACCGTCCGGCTCACGATGCCGAGCCGGTCGGCCTCGGCCGAGTCGATCACCCGTCCGGTCAGGATCAGCTCCCACGCCCGCGACGCGCCGATCAGACGGGGGAGGAGCCAGCTGACGCCCATGTCGCAACCCGACAGCCCGAGCCGGATGAACGCCGTGCCGTACTTCGCCGAGTCGGCGCCGTAGCGGATGTCGGACGCCAGCGCCCACGCCAACCCGCCACCCGCGGCGGCGCCGTTGACCGCGGCGATGACGGGCTGGCGGATCGCCCGCAGGTGGTGGATCACCTGGGCGATGTGCTGTTGCACCGCCATCCCCTGCTGCGGGCGACCGAGCGCCTCGGTGCCCGGGATGGTCCCGAACCCGTTGAGGTCGAGGCCGACGCAGAAGCCCTTGCCGGCTCCGGTGAGGATCAGCT
>DATHUU010000029.1:0-3135 GCA_035461925.1 Ilumatobacter sp. | reverse complement strand
GTCACGGCCGTCGCCGCCTGGTCGATCCTCCCGCCCGACGGCCGCCGGACGACCGTGTCGTTCCGCGGTCAGCTGGGCGGGATCGGCGACACGATGCGCAATCCGACGATCCTCGCCACCTTCGTCGGCGGTGGCCTCGGCTTCGCGGCGATGTTCGGTGTCTTCCTGGCGGTGCTCCCCACGCACCTCGAGAACGAGTTCGGACTGAGCGCCGGTTGGCGTGGCGTCGTGATCGGGCTCCCGGCGGTGACGTCGTCGATCGCGGCGTTCAACCTGACGCGCATCCGGCGGCGTGTGCCGACCGGTCGGCTGCTCGTCGGTACCGCTCTGTCGTGGGTCGTGGCGTTCGCGTTGATCGGTTTGGCGGGGTCGATCGTGGTGCTCGGGGTCGGAGCGCTCCTGTACGGGCTCGGTGAGGGGTCGATGTTCCCGAGCATGCAGGACGTCGCGATCACCGAGGCGCCGGATGATCAACGGGCCTCGGTGATGGCGACGTGGACCGGCTTCGCCCGACTCGGCCAGACGACCGGGCCGCTCGTCGCCGGCCTGACGCTGGCGATCGCCGACACGACCGCCGCGATGCTCGTCGGATGCGCGATCGCCGGCGCGATGGCGAGCGTCTTCGGTCTCACCGGCATCCGTCGACGACCCTGATCGAATCGAACCCCGCGACTTTTCCTGAGCTCGCGCTACCTACTGGTCGGTAGGGAGGCTACGGTGGCACTGTGCTGACCGCCGAAGCCCTTCTCCACGACCTCGCTCCCGACGTCGAGCGGCTGCTCGAACGTCACCTGTCGACCACCAAGGAGTGGTTCCCGCACGAGTACGTGCCCTACGGGCGCGGGAAGGATCCGGTCCCCGGGGAGCAGTGGCGCGCGGACGACGCCGACCTCGCCGGCGCCACGATCGACGACGCCGTGCGGTCGTCGCTGCTCGTGAACCTGCTCACCGAGGACAACCTCCCGTACTACTTCCGGACGGTCGAGCGGATCCTCAGCGCCGACGGTGCGTGGGGCGAGTGGGTGCGTCGCTGGACGGCAGAGGAGGGTCGCCACTCGATGGCGATCTACGGCTACCTGATGGTGACGCGGGCGATCGACCCGGTCCACCTCGAGCGGTGCCGGATGGCGCAGGTCAGCGGCGGCATCACTCCCGACCCGCCGTCGATGCAGGACGGGTTCGTGTACCTGTCGCTCCAGGAGCTCGCGACACGGATCGCGCACCGGGCGACCGGCAAGATGATCGGCGACCCGGCGGGGTACGAGGTGATGAGCCGGGTGGCGGCCGACGAGAACCTGCACCAGCTCTTCTACCGCGATCTCGCGTCCGCCGGCATCGCCGCGGACCCCGACGGCATGGTGTGCGCGATGGAGCGCCAGGTCACCTCGTTCACGATGCCGGGGACCGGCATCCCAGGCTTCGCCGAGCACGCCAAGCGCATCGCGAACGCCGGCATCTACGACCTCACCGTGCACCACGAGCAGATCCTCGTTCCCGTCCTGCTGCGCACGTGGAACGTGGAGGGGCTCGCGGGCCTCTCGGCCGAGGGTGAGCAGGCCCGGGAGCGTCTGATGACCTATCTCGCCAAGAGCGAGCGGGTGGCCAAGCGTCTCGCCGACCGCCGCGAGCGCACCCTCACCTCCGCCTGACGCGAACGCTGGGTCACGCCTCCCCGCGGAGCTCGCGGATGCGCTGGGTGAGGAACTCGTAGGCAGTGCGACCCTCGGCGAGCACGACGTCGTCGGCCGGGTGCAGGAAGAGCGGCAGCGACATGCGCGCGACGCGCGCCGCCTCACCGACCGGGTTGACGACCCGATGCGTGGTGGCCGGGTAGTAGCCGGCGGTCGCCAGGTCGAGCATCTCGCCGCCGTTGACGGCGAGCGACCCTGGGTCGCACGGCACGGGGAACCACTCGCCGTTCGCACCGAGCAACTCGAGCCCGGGCTGGTCGGACGCCGGCAGCACGGTGAGCAGGTTGATGTCCTCGTGCGCGGCGGCGCGCACCGCGCCGTCGGGGACGTCCGCCGGCAGCGGGGGGTACCGAAGCACCCGGAGCAGCGAACGGGCGCTGCCCTCCATCATCCGGGACAGCGGCATCGACAGACGGTCGGTGATCTCGTCGGGCGTGTTCGCCTCGACCCAGTCGAGCAACGTGAGCGCGAGCTGCATCGCCTCGTCGCGGTACCGCAGGGCCGCATCGCTCACCTGATCGGGGTAGCGCGACCACGGGTAGACGTGGAAGAACTCCTTGAGGTCTCTCACCTGGAAGCCCTTGGCCGTCTCGCTCACGTCGGGCGGGAAGTACCCGGTCTGCGAGTCGGTCGTCGTGTAGTCGACCACCTCGGGGTCGTCGAAGAACGCGGACCACTCCCGGTAGACCTGCTCGACGAGCGACCACGGCAGCGGGTGGTTGGTGAGCACCGCGAACCCGGTCTCCCGGAGTGACGTGCTGAAGCGCTCGGGCGCATCCGGCGCGGCGTAGTCGACGACGGCGACATCCATGCCCCGCGACGCTACCTCGGCGCGAACCGTGGCCAGACCGTCGGCCGGTGCGACCCCCGAGCCGGCGCGTGCAGCGCGACACTGGGGTCGTGCTCCACCGAACGCTCCCCGTCCTCGCGATCCTCTCCGTCGTGTCGGCTGGTTGCGGTGACGACTCGGGGCCGCCGATCGACGCGCCGTCCACCTCGGCGTCCACCTCGGCGTCGACGTCGACGGCGGTGGCCGACGGCTCCTCGACGGCACCGTCGACGGAGACGTCCGATGTCACGACCACCGCCGCGCCGACGGCTGCGACGACGACCACGGAGGAACCCATGACCCCGAGCACGATCCCCGACGGCATCCCGATCGTCGAGCAGGCGATCGCCGACCTCGCCGAACGGCTCGACGTCGATCCGGCCGAGATCGTGGTGGTCAGCGTCGACGAGGTCGACTGGCCCGACGGCAGCATCGGCTGTCCGCAACCGGGCATGGTCTACACCCAGGCGATCGTCAACGGCTCCAAGATCGTGCTCCGGTACGACGACACCGACTACGCCTACCACCAGGGAGGTTCCCGGTCGGTGTTCTACTGCCCAGCGCAGCCGACCGTCGAGAAGTGAACGGGTCAGGCCGTGCGCTGTTGGGACGTCG
>DATHUU010000028.1:0-6922 GCA_035461925.1 Ilumatobacter sp. | reverse complement strand
CTCGCGGTCGCCGCGGTGGCTCGCTCGCGTTCGGGGCCCATCACCTCGGCGATCTGGTCGCGGGTCATGGGTCCGCGCAGGTAGCTCATCGCCCACCGGGTGGTGAACACCGACGTGGTGTCCTCACCGGCGACACGGAGCACGAACTCGCGCTTGCCGAGCCCGGAGATGATGTCGTCGACCGCCGAGATGTCGACACCGCCGGCCGCGGACGTGAGACCCTCCAGGAGGCGGGCCTTGTCGCGTTCGGTCGAGAGTCGCCCGATCATCCACGTCCCGGCGTTCGACAGCGCCTTGTAGTCGATGTCGACCGGGTTCTGCGTGCTGAGGACCACGCCGACGCCGAACGCCCGCGCCTGCTTCATGAGGGTCAAGATCGGCTTCTTGGTCGACGGGTTCGCGGTCGGTGGCAGGTATCCGGCGACCTCGTCCATGTAGAGCATCGCCCGCAGGTCCGTCGTGCCCGATTGCCGACGCATCCACGTCACGAGCTTGCTCAGGATCAACGAGGTGACGAACTGGCGCTCGTCGTCGGAGAGGTGGGCGGTCGTGACGATCGCGCAGCGTGGTGCGCCCTCGGGTGAGTACAGCATCGACTGGATGTCGAGCGCCGGACCGGCGCCCCATGCCGCGAACGACGGCGAGGCGAGCAGGTCGTTGAGCTTCATCGCCAGGTCCATCCGATCAGCCGGGGGATAGAACTGGTCGAGCTCGAACACGCCGAGCTTGCGGATCGGTGGGGAGCCGACCATCCCGACCAGCGCCGGCAGGTCGAGCGATCGGCCGTCGGCCCACGCCGTGCTGATCAGGTTGGACAGCAGGATGTGCTCGCGACTGCTGAGCGGGTCGGCGTCGATCCCGACGAGCGCCAGGAGACCGGCCACGTAGCCCTCGATCTCGTCGGCGACGATCTCGTCGTCGCCCTCGTCGTCAACGCGGTCGGCCGGTGCTTGAAGCGATCCGACGATGTTGACCGGGACGCCCGACTTCGAGCCGGGCGTGTAGATCGTGAAGTCGGTCCCGGCACGCAGCTGTTGGATGTGCTGGGTGGTGAGCCCCCACCCCAGGAGGCCCTCGCGCCAGAGCGCGGCCTGCGCCTGCGCGAACTCGTCCGGTGTCTGGTCGGTGGCGCGTGCCTGGGCCTCGTCGATCCACGGACGGAAGTCCGACGCCTGCAGGCTCGGGAACGTCAGACAGAGGTTGGTGAGGTCACCCTTCGGGTCGATGAGCAGCGCGGGCAGACCTGCGGACAACACCTCCTCGACCAGGACCACGCCGAGCCCGGTCTTGCCGGAGCCCGTCATGCCGACGATGACCCCGTGGGTCGTGAACGTGTCGGTGTCGACGCGGATCTCGTCGCCCGTGCGCTCGTGCGTGGCCGGGTCGACGGTCCCGCCGAGGAACAGCTCTGCCATGTCGGGCGAGGGTAGTGGAGGCCACGATCGGTAGATTCCGGGTATGGCGTTCACGGGGATCCCTCACGACGCGCTCGTGTTCTACGAGCAGCTGGAGGCCGACAACTCCAAGACGTTCTGGGAGGCGAACCGTGCCCGCTTCAAGGACGAGGTCCGTCGCCCGGTCGAACAGCTCGCAGCGGAGCTGGGTGACTTCGGCGAGTTCCACCTCTTCCGCCCGCACAACGACCTTCGGTTCTCCAAGAACAAGCCGCCGTACAAGATCCACCCGGGCGCGTACACCGAGTCGGAGGGCGGCGCCGGGTACTACTTCCAGCTGTCGGCCCGCGGACTCATGTGCGGTGTCGGCTACTACGCGATGGCGAAGGACCAGCTCGAACGGTTCCGGACCGCAGTCGACGCCGAGCACACCGGTGCCGAGATCGCCGGGATCGTCTCGGCGCTGTCGAAGCGCGGCTACACGGTCGGCGCGATCGACGAGCTGAAGACCGCGCCGCGCGGCGTTCCGAAGGATCATCCCCGCATCGAGCTCCTGCGCCGCAAGGGTCTGATGGTGTCGAAGGACTTCGGCGCCCCGACGTGGCTCCACACCAAGCAGGTCGTGTCGAAGATCCGACGGACGTGGGACGGTGCGGCCGAGATGAACGACTGGCTCGACACCAACGTCGGGCCCAGCACCCTCGAACCCGACCTGTTCGTGTCGAGCTGAGTCCCGGCATCCGGTCCTGGCATCCGGACTGGGCGCGACGAGAACGATGTGTTGACAGAATGTCGAGCGTGACTGCGATCGACCTGCACCGTGACGCCCTCGAGAACCAGTTCGGCCTGGCCGATCGCATCGTCGACGAGGCGGCGCTCGCCAACTCGGTCGCCCGGTTCCGCGACCGCGGCATCACGCTGCCGACCTTCGCCCAGCTCGCGGACCCCTCGACCTTCGCCCACGCCGAGCGGGTGGGTGACGCCGACCCCCAGGGACAGGACCCGCGCAACCTCTGGCGGGTCCACTGGTACAACGACCTCGGCGGCGACCGCGTCGCCGTCCCCGACCACGTCGTCCTGCCCCCGGAGCTGACCGGGGTCGAGACGCCGATCATCCTCGCCTTCGGCGATCGGTTCCCGATGATCACCGCCCACAAGGTGCTGGCGGCCTACGCCTGCCTCGCACCGCGAGTGGTGTGTGGGCAGTTCGACCCGACCCGTCACCGCGCGATCTGGCCCTCGACCGGCAACTACGCGCGGGGCGGCATCGCGATCAGCCGGATCATGGCGAGCCGCGGGGTCGCCATCCTGCCCGAGGGCATGAGTCAGGAGCGCTTCGACTGGTTGCAGCGGTGGTGCGAGAGCCCGGAGGAGGACGTCATCCGGACGTACGGCACCGAGTCGAACGTGAAGGAGATCTACGACGCCTGCAACATGCTGTCGAAGGACCCGGGGAACTTCGTCCTCAACCAGTTCAGCGAGTTCGGGAACCACCTCGGACACTACGAGGTCACCGGCCGAGCGCTCGGCCACGTCTTCGAGACGGTGCGCGAGCGGTCGGGTCGTGACCTGCGGATGGCGGCCTTCGTCTCGGCCACGGGTTCGGCCGGCACGATCGCCGCCGGCGATCGGCTGAAGGACGAGTACGGTGCCCGGATCGTCGCGGTCGAGGCGCTCGAGTGCCCCACGATGCTCGAGAACGGGTACGGCGAGCACAACATCCAGGGCATCGGCGACAAGCACATCCCGCTGATCCACAACGTCATGAACACCGACGTCGTGTGTGCCATCAGCGACGTCGCGACCGATCAGCTCGACGTGCTGTTCAACACCGCGGCCGGTCGGGAGTACCTGTCGCAGGCGAAGGGGCTCTCCGACGAGCTGCTCGACGACCTGCCGCACTTCGGCTTCTCGTCGATCTGCAACATGCTCGCGGCGATCAAGACCGCCAAGCTGCTCGACCTCGGCCCGGATGACGCGATCGTCACCGTGGCGACCGACGGGGGCGCGATGTACCCGAGCTCGCGAGCCGACTACCTGGAGCGCGTGTACCGAGGCGAGTACAGCCACACCGACGCCGCCGAGGCGTTCGGTCGACACCTCGGTCACGTCTCGACCGAGCACATGATCGAGATGACCGAGGCCGACCGGCGACGGGTCTTCCAACTCGGCTACTACACGTGGGTCGAGCAGCAGGGCACGCCGTTCCAGCTGTTCGAGCAGCGGCGCGACCAGGCGTTCTGGCGCGGGCTGCGCAGGTACCTCGGTGTGTGGGACGAGATGATCACCGACTTCAACGGTCGCGTCGGCGTGGGTGGCTGACGTGCTTCAATGACGAGGTGATCGCGGGATTTCGCTGTGCCGTGTGCGGTACGTCGGTCGACATCGCCACGCCGCTCGCGTGGAAGTGCCCCAACGCCACGGCCAGCGACCCCCACCACGTCCTCCACCTCCTGGGTTCAGGTGGGGGTTCTGGTCGGGAGACCGCCGGACAGGCCCGGCAATTCCCCGACCAGAACGAGGAGGTGAACCCGTTCATCCGGTACGGGCCGTGGTTGGCGTGGTGGGCGTTCGCTCGTGCGAACGGGATGACGGAGGATGCGTGCGAGGCGCTCACCTGGGACGTCGCCGGCGACTTCCGGTGCACGCCGTTCGCCCGCTCGACCCACCTCTCCGACGAGCTCGAGCCCGACGTCTGGGTCAAGGACGAGACCGGCAACGTCGCCGGCTCGCACAAGGCGCGCCACCTCGTCTCGATCCTGCTCCACCTGCGCGCCGCGGAGGCGCTCGGGCTGCTCACGGAACGTCCACCACTCGCCATCGCGTCGTGCGGCAACGCGGCGCTGGCGGCCGCCACGCTCGCCGCACGAGCCGAATGGCCGCTCGACGTCTACGTCCCGACCTGGATGGACGACACGACCGGTGCCCGCCTCGTCGAGCTCGGGGCGACCGTCCACCGGTGCGAACGACGCGACGACGACGCGCCGGGCGATCCGGCGATGCTGCGCTTCCGGGAGGCCGTGCGACGCGGCGCGATCCCGTTCACGGTCCAGGGACCAGAGAACGCCTACTGCCTCGACGGCGGGCGCACGATCGGGTGGGAGATCGCCGATCAGGCCGACGAGTGGGGCGTCACCCTCGATCGCATCCTCGTGCAGGTGGGGGGCGGGGCCTTCGCCGCGTGTGTCGGAGCCGGACTCGGCCACGCCACACGCCTCGACACGGTGCAGGCCGAGGGATGTGCGCCGCTCGCCGACACCTGGATCCGGATCGCCTCGATCGACCATCCCGAGCGCTATTGGGCGCACGTGATGCGCCCCTGGCCCGAACCGCGCTCGCTCGCGGACGGCATCCTCGACGACGAGACCTACGACTGGATCGCTGCGGTCGAGGCCATGGTCGAGAGCGGCGGCGAGCCCGTCGTGGCTCCGGAGTCCGACATCGTGCGCGCCCACGAGCTGGCGACCTCGGCCGGGTTCCTGGTCAGCCCGACCGGTTCGGCCGGTCTCGCCGGACTGCTCGCCGCCCGGGCACGGATCCACGACCACGAGCGCGTCGCGGTGATCATGTCCGGCGTCGCCCGCTGACCGGCTGTCGCCGGGTCGACCGGGCAAGCTCCGTCGCCGACCGGTATGCGTTCTCATCCGGTTGCGGCGTGTCAGGGGGCCGGGAAGCGGATGAGAACACGATCGGCGCGGTCGGCGGGGCCGGTTGCAGCGGACGGGGGCGGGCGTGGCACGCTGCCGGGCATGGGTGCGCACGGATCCGGGGTGGTCGGCTTCGACGTCGAGGTGATCGACGCCTGGCTGCCGACCGTCACCGACGTCACGCCGCCCATCGCGTGGGAGCGTTTGCCGGGCGGCCACTCGAACCTGACCTACCTCCTCCGAGATGCAGCCGGTCGCGAGCTCGTGATCCGCCGCCCGCCCCAGGGCGAGCTGTTGCCGAAGGCGCACGACATGTGGCGGGAGTACCGGATCATCGACGGGCTCTGGCCGACACCGGTCCCGGTCGCCGAGCCGATCCGCTACGTCGACGATCGTGACCTCTGCGACGTCCACTTCTACGTGATGGGCAAGGTGCACGGCTCGGCGCTGTACGACGCGAGCGAGGTCGCCGGGTGGCTCGACGAGCCCGCCCGCCACCACGCGGGGGAGTCGTTCATCGACACGCTCGCCGCACTGCACTCCATCGATCCGGCCGACGTCGGTCTCGCAGATCTCGGCCGGCCCGATGCGTACGTCGCCCGTCAGCTGAAGACGTGGTACGGGTCGTGGAACGCGTCGATCGAGGCGGCACAGCACGACGAGCCGCGCGTCCACGACCTGCACGAGCTGCTCGTCGCCCGCATGCCGGAGCAGGGGCCCGGGCGCATCGTGCACGGGGACTTCGGCCCACACAACTGCATGTTCTCGGCCGAGGGTGAGGTCACCGCCGTGCTCGACTGGGAGATCGCCACGCTCGGCGACCCGCTGGCCGACATGGCGTACTCGATCAACGCGTGGGTCGAACCGGGCGATCCGGGCGTGTACGGCGCTGAACCGCCCACCGCGCTCCCCGGGTTCCCCAGCCGTGTCGATCTGATCGACCGGTATGCCGCGGCGACGGGGGCCGACCTGTCGAACCTCGCGTATTACCGGGCGTTCAACTCGTTCAAGACGGCGTGCATCCTGCACGGTGTGTACGCGCGGTACCTGGCGGGCCAGAAGAGCACCGAGGGCGTCGACCTCCCGATGCTGTTCGCCCGGATCGGCCTGTCGCTCGACAACGCTGCGGCCCTGGCGGCCGACATCGACTGAGCGCGCCGCTCCCTTGGCGTCCGGCCGTCGGGGTGGTCGCCCGTCCCAGCGATAGCCTGCCCGACATGACCGAACCGAGCGTTCCGCCGATGGCTTTCGAGGGGGGCTTCGACCCCCGCAGCGACGTGTTCAACCGGCTGCTGAAGAACCGCGTGATCATGCTCGGCTCCGACGTCAACGACGACATCGCCAACCAGGTCTGCGCACAGCTGCTCTATCTGGAGGGTGAGGACCCGAGCGCCGACATCTGGCTCTACATCAACAGCCCGGGCGGATCGGTCACCGCCGGCATGGCGATCTACGACACCATGCAGTTCGTCGGCTGTGACGTCGCCACCGTGTGCCTCGGGCTCGCGGCCTCGATGGGGCAGTTCCTGCTCACCTCCGGTGCGGCCGGCAAGCGATACACGCTGCCCAACGCCCGCATCATGATGCACCAGCCGCTCGCCGGGTTGCGCGGCCAGGCGACCGACATCGCGATCCAGGCAGAGCAGCTGCGGTACATCAAGCGGCGGATGGCCGAGATGATCGCCGAGCACTCCGGACAGCCGCTCGAGAAGGTCCAGGCCGACTCCGAGCGCGATCGGTGGTTCACCGCCGAGGAGGCCAAGGAGTACGGGCTCGTCGACAAGGTCATCCTCCGACGCGGCGAGATCCACTAGGAACCCGCCTCACCCGGCGGCAGCCGCCGGTACGCTCCGTCGGGTGCAGGGCGATCGTCGCACGAGC
>DATHUU010000027.1:0-3990 GCA_035461925.1 Ilumatobacter sp. | reverse complement strand
GCACGGCGGTGACCGTGTGGGACGTCCGGTCGTGTGCCCCGCTCGACCCGGCGATGATCACCGACGCCGCACGACACCGCGCGGTGGTCACGGTCGAGGACGGCATCCGGGAGGGCGGCATCGGCATGTCGATCGCCCACGCGATCGGGGCGATCGCACCCGAGGTACCGGTCGAGACGCTCGGCGTGCCGACCCAGTTCGTCCCCCACGGCGACCCCAAGCGGATCCTCGCCCGGTTCGGCCTCGACACCGAGGGCATCGCCACGACCATCCGCTCACTGCGCCCCTGACGTTCTCCGGCGGTTCCTGCGCACCATGCACGCACCAACCGCCGACGAACCGCCCAGCAGGCTCAGCGACCTCGACGTGGCGCTCGCGCTGGCCGATGCCGCCGATGCGTTCACCTTGCCGCGCTTCGAGGCCGCCGACTTCACGCTCGGTTGGAAAGACGACCGTACGGAGGTCACCGAGGCGGACCGCGGGGCCGAGTCGCTGCTCGCCGGGCTCGCGCTGCGGCACCGTCCCGGTCACGCCTTCTTCGGTGAGGAGCACGGACTCCAGGGTCCTGCCGACTCCCCCTGGAGGTGGATCGTCGACCCGATCGACGGCACGTCCGGCTTCGTCCGAGGCATCCCGGTGTGGGCGACGCTGATCGCGCTGACGCACGTCGACCGCGGCGTGACGGTCGGGGTCGTGTCGGCGCCGGCCCTCGCGCGGCGATGGTGGGCGGTCTCAGGCGGCGGATCGTTCGCCAACGGTCGGCGGTGCCGGGTGTCCGACGTCTCGTCGCTCGCCGACGCCCAGGTGTGTGTCACGTTCAACGACGGTTGGGACCACCTCGGCCTCACCTCGAACCTCGTGGCGCTGCTCCAGCAGGCCCGCCGTGCCCGCGGGTTCGGTGACTTCTGGCAGCACTGCCTCGTCGCCGAAGGCGCCGTCGACGTGGCGGTCGACGCCGTGGGGGTCAAGCCCCACGACATCGCCGCGGTCCGCCTGATCGTCGAGGAAGCGGGCGGCACCTTCACCGACCGCTTCGGCGCCGCGACCCACGAGTCGGACACCGCCGTCAGCTCGAACGGACGACTCCACGACGCGGTGATCGCTGCACTCAGCTGACAGGTCGACTCGCGAACGCGGTCAGTCCTCGGTGATGAAGCAGAACTCGTTGCCCTCGGGGTCGGCCATGATCTGGAAGGGGCCGTTCCCCTCGTCGTGGACACCGCCGATCTTGCGGGCGCCGAGCTGCTCGGCCTCGTCGACCGCTCGGTCGAGATCGTCGACCACCACGTCGAGGTGGATCCGGTTCTTCCCCGACTTGCGCTCGGACACCCGTTGGAATCCGATGTAGAACCCGTCCTCGTCACCGTCGAGCGCGACCCAGTCCTCACTCTCGATGTCGACCTCACCGCCGATCAGCGCTTGCCAGAAGCGCGCCAGCGCTACCGGGTTCGCGCAGTCGACGACGATCTCGTGAAGTGAGCCGATGGCCATACGAGTACCGTACGACCCGTGGCGGCGCCGTTCCAGATCACGATCGACTGCGTCGATGCGCAGCGGATGATGGCGTTCTGGTCCGTGGCACTCGGCTACGTCGCGGAACCGCCGCCCGCCGGCTACCTGTCGTGGGAAGACTTCCTGCGCGCCAACGGTGTCCCGATCCCGCCGTCGGGCTCGATCGGAGCGATCGTCGACCCGGAAGGAGTCGGACCCAGGATCCTGTTCCTGCGCGTGCCAGAGTGCACGACCGTCAAGAACCGGGTCCACCTCGATCTGCGCGCCGGACGCTCCGACGATGCGAGGACGGCCAAGGTCGCCGAGCTGGTGGCCGCAGGGGGATGCCCGGTCCGGCGTGTCGAGGAGCACGGCCAGTGGTGGATGGTGATGGCCGACCCGGAAGGGAACGAGTTCTGTGTCACCTGACGAGCCGTTGCAGCCCGGTAGTCGGGCGATCCGCGCCGGTCGCGCTGCGAGCGGCGCCTCGATGGCCCCGGCACTGTGGGCATCGAGCGTGTGGGAGTCCGCGTCGTTCGACGACGCCCACCGACGCGCCACGAGTCTGCGCGCCGACGAATTCTACGGCCGGTACGCCAATCCGACGGTGCGCTCGTTCGAGCAGGCGATCGCCGAGCTCGAGGGCGGGGAGGACGCGATGGCGTTCGCGTCGGGCATGGGCGCCATCGCCACGACGATCCTCGCGCTGTGCTCGGCGGGCGACCACGTCGTGGCGGCGAAGCAGCTCTATGCCGGCACGCTCGCGTTCCTGCAGGGTCCGTGCCGCCGGTTCGGCATCGACCTGACGCTGGTCGACGGCACCCGGCCCGGAGCGCTGTCCACCGCCGTCCGCGCCGGGCACACAACGGTGGTCATCGTCGAGACGCCGTCGAACCCGCGCCTCGAACTGGTCGACCTCGACGAAGTCGGCTCGATCGTCGGCCCCTTCACCGTCGTCGACTCCACGTTCGCGACCCCGCTCGGGCAACAGCCCCTCGCACACGGCGTCGACCTCGTGGTGCACTCCGCGACGAAGGGGATCGCCGGCCACAACGACGCGACGATCGGTGTCGTCGCCGGCGAGCGCGACCTCGTCGACGCGATCTGGGGGTACGGCGTCCTCCACGGTGCGATGGCGTCACCGTTCGATGCCCTGAACGCACTCCGCGGCCTGCGCAGCATGGCCGTGCGCACCGCTCACCAGGCGGCGGCCGCACAGCGGCTCGCGGAGTGGCTGCAGCAGCATCCGGCGGTGGGCCGGGTGCACTATCCGGGCCTCACATCGCACCCCCAACACGACCTCGCGAAGCGGCAGATGCGCCAGTTCGGCACCGTGCTCGCCTTCGAGCTCACGGGTGGTCGCGAGTCGGTGCGCGCCCTGCTCGACCGGGTCGCGCTCGCCCGCCGCGCCACATCGCTCGGCGGCCCGGAGACGCTCGTCTGCCATCCGATGACCACGACGCACGCCAGCCTCACCCCCGAGGAGCAGGCCGACGTCGGGGTCACCGAAGGGCTCGTTCGTGTGAGCCTCGGGTTGGAGGACGTCGACGACCTGATCGCCGACCTCCACCAGGCGCTCGCCGCTTCTTGATCAGATCTTGCCGATCATCATGCCATTCGGCAGGTGCGGCCGCCGGAGGACGTTGCCACACTCGGGGCAGGAGTCGAGAGACATCGACTCCTGAACGGGAGGCTGAGAGCCGTCGCCCCGATCTGGTCGCAACCGGCGGCGGGGAGCCAATGGCGAAACCGGCCCGCTCCAGACCACGACCACCTTGGGTGGTCGGGGCGGAAGGAGGCGCCATGAAGGCGTTCAGCACCCACCGCTGGGTCGCGGCGGTGTTCACGGGACTGCTCGCAATCGGTCTCGGGACGATCGGCCAGGTCGACGCCGGTCAGGTCGTCGACGGCAACCCGACCTGCGAGGGTTTCACGTTCAGCGACAAGATCGAGGACCCGAGCGGCACCTACGTGATCGACGAGCACGGTCTGTACCTGACCCTGACGGTCGGCACCTACCCCGATGTCGTCGACCCCAACCCGGACAACGCCGTCGTCTCGTACACGGTGCACCCCTCGTCCGACGTGACGAGCGGCCAGATCATCGTCAAGGGCGGCGACGGGGCGATCATCTACCAATTCGGCGAGCCGCCGCCGTTGCACTCGCCCGTGCTGGACAACGGGAAGTGGCCGTCGATCAGTCACGTCCAGGTCTGCTGGGACGAGTCCGGCGAGCCTGAACCCGAGTACGGACGGATCGAGCTCACCAAGGCGGTCACCGGCGACGACGCCCCCGCCACCGAGTTCGAGCTCTGCATCACCGGACCCGAACCGGCCACGACGACGCAGTGCCAGACCGTGACCGCCGGCGGAACTGCCACGTTCGACGAGCTCGAACCCGGCACGTACGCCGTCACCGAGACCGACCCCGGCACGAACTGGACCGTCACCAGTGAAGGTGACCTCCCCGTCACCGCCGACAGGACGACCAGCGCCACC
>DATHUU010000026.1:0-6226 GCA_035461925.1 Ilumatobacter sp. | reverse complement strand
CCGCCCCCACCCCGGCGGTCGAGCTGGCCGCCATCACCAAGCGCTTCGGTGCCGTCGTCGCGTGCAACTGCGTCGACCTGCGCCTCCATCGCGGCCGGATCCACGGCATCCTCGGCGAGAACGGCGCCGGCAAGTCGACGCTGATGAAGATCCTCATCGGGCTCGTGATGCCCGACGTGGGCTCGATCCACATCGACGGCGCGCGCTGCCAGATCGTCGATCCGCTCGACGCCGCCGCTCGTGGCATCGGCATGGTGCACCAGCACTTCAGCCTGGTCGACCCCCTGACCGTCTGGGAGAACGTCGCGCTCGGTGACGCCGGACGGCTCGACCCGACCGTCGTCCGTCGGCGGATCGGTGAGATCAGCGAGCAGTACGGACTCGACATCGACCCCGACGCCCGTGTCGGCGACCTGACAGCGGGTCTCCGCCAGCGGGTCGAGATCATCAAGTGCCTGCGTCGCAACCCGTCGATCGTCGTGTTCGACGAACCGACGTCGGTGCTGACGCCCGACGAGTCGCAGCAGCTGTTCGCGTCGCTCCGACAGGTCGTCGCCGACGAGGACCGCGCCGTCGTGCTCGTCAGCCACAAGCTCGACGAGATCCTGCACGCGACCGACGAGGTCACGATCATGCGGCAGGGTGCCGTCGTCGAGCGGATGCGGACCATCGATGCCGACGCGCCGACCCTGGCGCGGGCGATGGTCGGCCGGCCCGTGTCGCTGCGGTCGGAGCGGGCGGCGCTCGGGCTGGTCGTCGACCACGACGAACAGGTCGAGGCCGCGGCCGACGTGGTCGAATCGCAGGTCTCCTCGATCGCACCGGTGCTCGAGGTGCGCGCGGTCACGGTCGTCGGGACGGGTGGCGTGCGGCTCCTCGACGAGCTGACGGTCGAGGTGCATCCCGGCGAGATCGTCGGTGTCGCCGGGGTCGAGGGGAACGGTCAGCGGGTCCTCGGCGATCTTCTGTCGTCACTGGTCGCGCTGACGTCGGGGACGGTCCTGGTGAACGGGAGCGAGATCTCCACGCGACGGCCGGGCGCACTGGCCCGGGCCGGCGTGGCCGTCATCCCCGAGGACCGCCACGACTCGGGCGTCGTGCTCGACATGACCGTCGCCGAGAACCTGGTCGCGATCGACCCGGCGTTGGTGACCGAGCGGGGCGTGTTCGACCGCGACGCGATGCGAGCGCACGCGCGGCGCATGATCGACGAGTTCGACATCCAGTGCGCCGGCCCCGACGCACCCCTCTGGACATTGTCGGGAGGCAACCAGCAACGGGTGGTCCTCGCCCGGGAGCTGAGCCTCGCCCCGAGCGTCCTGGTCGCCGCCCAACCGACCCGTGGCCTCGACGTGGGCGCCATCGAGTACATGGGCGGCCGTCTCCGGCAGGCGGCGCGTGAGGGGGTCGGCGTGCTGTTGATCTCCAGCGAGCTGGAGGAGATCCTCGAGCTGTCGCACCGGATCGTCGTGATGCACCGCGGCCGGATCGTCGGCGAGATGCCGCGGTCCCGTGCCGACCTGGAGCGGATCGGCCTGTTGATGGGCGGTGTCGCAGCATGACCGACGTCGTCCCGGACCCGTCGACCGTCATCGGATCGCAGGACGCCGACGTCGCCGGCCGTCGCGATCGCGGTCGTCGCGATCCCGGCGGTCGCGTCGGCAGCGGCCGACTCGTCGAGTGGCTGGTCCTCTACGGGCTCAGCGTGATCGCTGCCCTCGCGTTGTCGGGGATCCTGGTCGAGGCGACCGGCGGAGAGTGGCGATCGGTGTTCGACGCGCTGTTCGACGGCAGCATCCGCCAGTCGGGGCGGTGGGGCGAGACGCTCGGCGTCGCCGCGCCGATCCTCCTCGTCGCGCTCGGTGCCGGCATCTCCGCCAAGGCCGGACTCATCAACATCGGCCAGGAGGGCCAGCTGGCGATCGGCGCCGCGTTCGCCACCTACTTCGGCTTCCTGATCGGTGGGCCCGGACCCCTCAACGTCGTGCTGATCCTGGTGTTCGGCGCCGTCGGAGGCGCGGCGTGGGCGGGCATCGCCGCGCTGCTGCGGTTCTGGCGCAAGGTCCCCGAGGTGCTCACGACCCTCCTCCTCGTCACCGTCGCCGGGCAGGCGGTCGCCTTCGGCCTGCGGTACGAGTGGCTCCTCCTCGCCGACGAGGGCAGCCGCGGCAACCGCAACCAGGTGAGCGAGCAGCTGGCCGCCGGCAACCGGATCCCGCGACCGACCGTGTTCGGCAACCAGTTCCCGATCAGCGTGTACCTCGCCGTGGCCCTCGCGCTCGTGGTCGCGTTCGTGCTCGCACGGACGGTGTGGGGCTTCCGGCTGCGGATGCTGGGGCAGAACCAGCGGGTGGCGCAGCGGGCCGGTGTGTCGCAGCCGTGGTACGGCAGCGCCGCGCTCATGATCGGTGGCGCGTTCGCGGGGCTCGCCGGAGCGGTCATGCTCGCGGGTGGCGGGTTCGCGTTCGGCAACTTCCAGCTCGTGCCCGGCTTCTCGACCAACATCGGGTGGACCGGGCTGTTGGTGGCGCTCGTCGCCCGCGAGAAGGCGCTGGCGGCGATCCCGGTCGCGTTCGTGTTCGCCGCGCTGCGCACCGGATCGAGCTTCGTGTCGAGCACCGGGGTGGAGAGTCGCATCACCGACGTCGTCCAGGGACTGCTCGTGCTCGCCCTGCTGATCCCGCCGGCCGTCATGTTCATCCGCGATCGACGTCGTGCGCGTGCCGCGACCACGGCCCGGACCTGATCGACCGAGGGGAGGGGAACGATGGGGTTCTTCGAAGCGGTGTGGGACATCTTCACCAGTGACACGACCTACCTGAACGGCTCGCTCTTCGCCGCCCTGCTCGCGTTCGCGGCCTGCGGTGAGTGGGTCGCGGAGCGGGCCGGCACGATCAACATCTCGGTCGAGGGCATGCTGCTCGCGGGCGCGCTGCTCAGCGCGATCGGGTACGACCTGACCGGCTCCGTGGTGCTCGGCGTGGTGTTCGGCGTGGCCGGAGGTGTGCTCGTCGCCACCGTCCAGGCGAACATGAGCCACCACCTCGTCGCCGACCAGTTCGTGGTCGGCTTGACGCTGAACATCCTCGTCCTGGGTCTCGCCGGGTTCCTCGACCGCGAGATCGATCCGAAGACGACGTTCGCCGGCCGGTGGGAGATCCCCCTCCTGAGCGACATCCCCCTGATCGGGCGGGCGTTGTTCGGTCAGCGCTGGCCGTTCTACCTGCTGTACGTGTTGATCCCGTTGTCGTGGTGGTTGGTGTACCGGACCCGCTGGGGCCTGGAGGTCCGCGCTTCGGGCGAGAACCCGCAGTCGTCCGACGTCTCGGGCGTCCACGTGAACAAGCGTCGCCGGCAGACGATCTACTACGCCGGGCTCACGTCCGGGTTGGGTGGGGCGTTCATGGTGTTCGTCAACGTCGGATCGTTCGACGACTCGGTCATCGGCGGGCGCGGGTTCATCGCGATCGCGGCGGTGATCTTCGGCGGCTGGACCCTGAAGGGCACGATGGCGGGCTGCATCATCTTCGCCGGCGCGCTCTCGTTCCGTCTGTCGATCCAGGGTCTCGGGTACGGCATGAACAGCGAGTTCCTGCAGTCGCTGCCGTTCCTCGTCACCATCGTCGGGATGGCGCTGTTCGCCCATCGCGTCCGCGCCCCCGCCGCCCTCGCGAGACCGTTCGTGCGGGGCCTGAAGTGATACCGGACCTGTCCCTTGCACAGGAGGATCTGATGGAACATCGACCGCTCGGCCGCACGGGCATGCACGTCAGCCGGTTCGGGCTGGGGACGATGGTGCTCGGCGCGTGGGGCAACACCGACCTCGACGAGTGCGAGCGGATCATCCACCGTGCCCTCGACGCCGGCGTCAACCTGGTCGACACCGCCGACATGTACGCCGAGGGTCATAACGAGGAGATCGTCGGTCGTGCGATCGCCGGCCGTCGCGACGACGTCGTGCTGTGCACGAAGTTCCACCACCCCGTCGGCGACCACGGCGATCCGAACCGGCGCGGGAACTCCCGGCGCTGGATCACGCGGGCGATCGACGACAGCCTTCGGCGGCTCGGCGTCGACCACGTCGACGTGTACCAGGTGCATCGCCCCGACCCGGCGACCGACATCGCCGAGACGGTCGCGGCGCTCGACGACCTCGTCACCGCCGGGAAGATCCGGGCGTGGGGGACGTCGACGTTCCCCGCCCACGAGCTCGTGGAGGCGCACTGGGCGGCCGAGCGGCTCGACCGGATCGGGCCCCGGAGCGAGCAGCCGCCGTACTCGATCCTGACGCGCGGCATCGAGCGCGACGTGCTGCCGGTCGCCCGGCAGCACGGGATGGGTGTCCTGGTCTGGAGCCCGTTGAGCGGCGGCTGGCTGACCGGCAAGTACCCGCGGTCCGACCCGGCTCCGGCCGGGAGCCGGGCCGACACCAACCCCGACCACTTCGACGGCGGCAACGAGCGCAAGTTCGACGCGGTCGAGGGCCTGGCCGCGATCGCGGCCGAGGCGGGGCTCTCGCTCACCCACCTGGCGCTCGCGTGGGCGACCGAGCACCCGGCCGTGACCGCGGCCCTGATCGGACCGCGCACCGAGGCGCAGCTCGACGACCTGCTCGGCGCGGCGGAGGTCCGGCTGTCGGCCGACGTGCTCGATGCCATCGACGGTGTGGTGCCCCCCGGCACGAACCTGAACCCGGCGGACGTCGGCTGGACACCGCCCGGACTCGACCGGGACCAGCGGAGACGCAGCCCGGTGGGAGGGACGGCGTGAAGGCGGTCGTCTACGACGAGCCGGGCGGCCCCGAGGTCTTGCGGTACACCGACGTGCCCGACCCGACACCCGGCCCCGTCGACGTGGTCGTCGACGTCGCCGCGGTGGCGCTGAACCGGCTCGACGTCGTGCAGCGCAACGGCTGGTACGCCCTGCCGGGCTTCACGTTGCCACACATCGCCGGCATGGACGTCGCCGGTGTGGTGTCGGCCGTCGGGTCGGAGGTCGACGGTGTGTCGGTGGGGGATCGGGTCGTGATCGACCCGTCGCTCGCGGGGGTCGACGACCGCTCGAAGCTCGGGGGTCGCGGTGATCTGTACGGTGAGCTCGGCGTGATCGGCGGCACCGTCGACGGGGGGTACGCGGAGCGGTGCCTCGTGCCGGCGAGCCACGTCTTCCTGGTACCCGACGACATGCCGCTGGAGCACGCCGCCACGTTCCCGACCTGCTACCTCACGGCCTCGCACGCCCTGTTCGACGTCGGCCGGCTCGCGGCCGGGGAGACCGTGCTCGTGCACGCCGCCGGCGCGGGGGTGTCGGTGGCCGCGATCCAGCTCGCCGTCGACGCCGGCGCCACGGTGTACGCGACCGCCGGGACCGACGAGAAGTGCGAGCGGGCGCTGGAGCTGGGCGCGACCGCGGTGCTCAACAACCGGACCGGCGACGTCGCCGGGTGGGCGCGCGGTCTCACCGACGGCCGGGGCGTCGACATGGTCCTCGACCACGTCGGGACGGCCCTGTTCGGCGCGTCGCTGTTCGCGCTGGGCGTCCGGGGTCGCCTGGTGAACTGCGGCAACTCGTCGGGCGACGAGGCCACGATCCCGTCGCTCGGGTACGTGTTCCACTCCGGCATCGCGATCCTCGGGTCCGACCCGTATCGCCCCGAGGAGTTCGGTCCGGCCTGGGCGAAGTTCTGCGAGGGCGACTTCCAGGTCCACGTCGACAGCACCTTCCCGCTCGAGTTTGCGGCCGACGCCCAGCACAAGCTGCTGTCGAACGACGTCTTCGGCAAGATCCTGCTGATCCCATGAGCGTTCCCGCCTGATGTTCGAGTCGCGGGACGCTCCGTACCCGGAGCTGAAGAAGACCCACACGATGGCTCACGTCGGTCGGCCGTACACCGACGTCAAACCGCCGCCGGCGGCACCGGTCTGGGCGGCCATCGAGGGGCTCGGGCGGTACTACGTGCTCACGGCGGCGCTCGAGCTCGATCTGTTCGACACCCTCCAGCGGCTCGGGCCGGCGACCGTCACCGAGGTCAACGCACAGCTCCATTGCTCGGAGGCGCACCTGCGGACGCTGCTCGACTCGGTCGTGTCGATGGGGCTGCTCGACCAGGTGAACGGGGTCTACGAGCTGAACGACACGGCGAAGCGGTACCTGGTGAGTGACGGTCCGGCGTCGATGGCGTCGCTCGTCCCGATCGCGCCCGGCCCGCACGAGAACTGGACACGCC
>DATHUU010000025.1:0-8010 GCA_035461925.1 Ilumatobacter sp. | reverse complement strand
CGCGCCTCGGGGACGTGCTCGCGGATGAACTCGAGCGTCGCCCGACCCGCTTCCTCCAGGGTGAGCGTCGACCCGCGGATCAGGTCGAGCAGACCCGAACGGGTGTGCATGTCGACGACGAACGGGTCCATCCGGACGAGGACCTCCTCGGGTTGATGGACGACCAGATCGGGCCCTTCGGCGACGACGTTCAGCTCGTCGTCGGTGATCAGCGTGGCGATCTCGACGATCACGTCCGACGTGTGATCGAGTCCGGTCATCTCGAGATCCATCCACACCAGCATCGGCGTCGATGGTAGACGGCGCCGCTCCGCGACCCGGGGGTCCGTGGGACGATGGTCGGATGACACGGCCGACGTTCGCCGAGGTCCTCGCGATGCCGGGGGTGCGGGAGGAGACCGAGCTGCGCGGTCCGGTCGGGTTCATGGCGTACCACGGGGGCGGCCTCGAGGAGATGACCGACGTCATCGCCCGCGAGGCGGCGTCTGGTGCCAGTGCCTCGTACTACGGGGTGGTCCACCCGCCCGGCTGGGAGCTCCACCTCCCGTCGACCCGGGTCGGGCCGGACGGCTCCGACGACCTGGCCGCGTTCGTCGATCACGTCGACACGGTGTTCACCATCCATGGGTTCGGACGGCGTCCGTTCCTCACGTCGATCCTCCTCGGCGGGCGCAATCGCGAGCTCGCCCGCCACGTCGCCGGTCACCTCGAGGCGCACCTGCCGGCGTACCAGATCGTCGACGAGCTCGACCGGATCCCGCCGGAGCTCCGCGGGGTCCACCCGCGCAACCCGGTGAACCTCACGCGAGGTGGCGGGGTCCAGATCGAGCTGCCGCCCCGGGTCCGCGGCTCGAGCCCGCTCTGGTGGGACTGGGAGGAAGGTCTCGTGCCCCACACCCGATCGCTGATCGCCGCCCTGGCCGCCGCAGCCAGCTCCATCTGACGGTCGACGTGCTGGGCGAATTGTTACGGTGACCGCGTGCATCGCGACCGGGGGCTGCTGGAAGAGCGGATCACTCGCGAGCTGTGGGAGCGCGTGCTCCCACTCGTCGAGTCGGAGTGCTCCCCGCTGTCGATCACGGCCGGTCCGACCCGTGATGATCAGACCCCGTTCGAGGTCGGTGCGATGTGGGGCGCACCGTGGACCACGACGTGGTTCACGTTCCACGGCACCGTCCCCGAGGGTTGGGCCCACCGGCGGGTCGAGGCCGTCATCGACCTCGGGTTCCGTGGCGACCCTGCAGGGTTCCAGTGCGAGGGTCTGATCGTCGACGATGCCGGCCACCCCGTCCAGGGCATCCACCCCCGCCGCACCAATCATCGCATCGACGCCAGACCCGGACCGATCACCATCCGGCTGGAGGCGGCTTCGAACCCGTCGTTCCGACAGTTCCGCCCGTCACCGCTCGGCGACCCCGAGACCGCCGGATCGCGGCCTCTGTACCGGTTCCGTGACGCCCACCTGGTGCTCGTCGACGACGAGGCCGAGGCGCTCGTGCACGACCTCGACGTGGTCGACGGGGTGATGCGGTCGCTGCACCTGGACGACCCGCGTCGAGCCCGCCTGCTGACCCTGCTCGGCGAGGCGCTCGACCGGCTGCCCGACATCCGGTCGATGCGCTCGGTCGTGGCGCCGGTGCTCGCCGCGCCGTCGGCGGCTTCCTCGCACCACATCGTCGCCACCGGGCACGCCCACATCGACACCGCCTGGCTCTGGCCGACCCGGGAGACCGTCCGGAAGTGCACCCGGACGTTCGCCTCCGCGGTGCGTCTGATGGACGAGCATCCCGAGTACCGCTTCTCGTGCTCGCAGGCGCAGCAGTACGCGTGGATCGAGGACCACCACCCCGATCTCTTCGAGCGGATCACGGCGAAGGTGCACGGCGGCCAGTGGATCCCGGTCGGCGGGATGTGGGTCGAGGCCGACATGAACCTGCCTTCGGGCGAGAGCCTCGTCCGCCAGATCGTCCACGGCCAACGGTACTTCGAGTCCCGGTTCGGTCGGCGCTGCGCCGAGGTGTGGATTCCCGACGTGTTCGGCTATCCGGCATCGATGCCGCAGCTGTATGCCGCAGGTGGCATGCACCGCCTCGTCACCCAGAAGCTCTCGTGGAACACCACGAATCGGTTCCCGCACCACACCTTCTGGTGGGAGGGACTCGACGGCACCCACGTGCTGACCCACTTCCCGCCGGTCGACACGTACAACGCCGAGCTGACGCCGGCCGAGTGCTCCCGGTCGGCCGAGCGGTTCCTCGACGCCGGATGGTCGAGCTGGTCGCTCATGCCGTTCGGGTACGGCGACGGTGGCGGCGGACCGACCCGCGAGATGCTCGAACGCGCCAGCCGCATGGCCGACCTCGACGGCGCGCCGCGAGTGACGGTCGGGAGCCCCGCCGAGTTCTTCGATCACGTCGAGCGGGAGCACCGTGCGGGCGCAACGGTCCCGGTGTGGCGCGGCGAGCTGTACTTCGAGACGCACCGCGGCACGTTGACGAGCCAGCTCCGGACCAAGGTGGGGAACCGTCGCTGCGAACGCCTGCTCCGCGAGGTGGAGCTCTGGTCGGCGACGGCGGGGCTGGCGGCCGACGTCGACCGACTCTGGCGCGACGTGCTCACCCAGCAATTCCACGACATCATCCCTGGCTCCTCGATCGCCTGGGTCCATCGCGATGCCGAGGACGTCCACGACACCGTGATCACGGCGCTGGAAGAGCGCCTCGCCGACCTGTTCGAGGCGCTGGTTCCCCCCGGACCGCACGTCGTCAACGCCGCGGGAGTCGACCGCGACGAGATCGTCGAGGTCGACGGGACGGCGCGGCGTGTGCAGGTGTCGGCGCACGGGATCGCGCCGGCGGGTGATGTCCGGGCCGAGGACCACGTCGTCGTCAGCGACTGGTCGATGTCGAACGGTCACCTCGCGGTCCGGTGGGACGAGACCGGCGCGATCACCTCGATCATCGATCTGGCACGGGCCCGCGAGATCGTCCCGGTAGGCGCACGTACCGGGGTGCTCGAGCTCGCTCCCGACCGCCCGGTCCGATACGACGCGTGGGATCTCGAATCGTGGACGCCCGGCATGGCGGAGCCGGTGACCCGCCCCGAGGCAGTCGAGGTCGTGTCCGTGGGACCGCTGGTCGGCGCGGTCCGTGCCACCTACCGGTTCGGGCCGTCAGCGGCGACGGTGACGCATCGCCTGACCGCCGGGAGCCGCAGGCTCGATATCGAGGTCGAGATCGAGTGGGAGCACGACGAGCACCTGTTGTCGATGTCGTTCCCGCTCGACGTGCGGGCCGACACGGCGGCGTGCGACATCCAGTTCGGGCACGTGCGACGTCCGACGCACCCGTCGACGTCGTGGGACGCGGCGAAATTCGAGGTGTGCGCCCATCGGTACGTCGACGTGAGCGAGCCGTCGTTCGGCGTGGCGGTGCTCAACGACGGTCGCTACGGGCACGGGCTGTTCGGCGGGCGGGTCCGCGCCAGCCTGGCGCGTGCGGCGCGCTACCCCGACCCAGGCGCCGATCGGGGACGCCACGTCACCCGGTTCGCGCTGTTCCCGCACGGCGCCGGCCTCGCAGAGGTCGTGGCAGAGGCCGAGCGCTTCAACGTGCCGCTGCGCGTCGTCGAGGGCCGGGCGACGGGCGCCGTCCCCACCCCGATCGTCGACCTGATCGGCCGCGGCGTGGAGATCGATGCGGTGAAGCCGGCCGACGACGACCCGCGCGACCTGATCGTGCGCTTCCACGAGGCGGTCGGTGACCGGTCGGCGGTGACGATCCGGTGCGATCGACCCATCGTGGCGGCGAGCCGCTGCAACCTGCTCGAGGAGCCCGGTCCCGGCCTCGAGGTCGGCGACGGCATCGCCGTGGTGACCGCCCGACCGTTCGAGATCGCCACGCTGCGCCTGACCCGGAGCTGACCGCGACGCGCCCGTGGCCCGACCGTCAGCGTGACTCGGCGCCGAGGTGGCGAAGCGCCATCTGGGCGTAGAGCTCGACGCCGTGGGGCATCGCATCCTCGTCGAACACGACGAGGTTCGAGTGGTTGGCGGGCGCCTTGCTCACGTCGCGGTCGGGGTGGGTGCCGCCGAGGAACATCATCGTGCCCGGAACACGTTGGAGGACGTACGAGAAGTCCTCCGCGCCCATGATCGGGTGCGGGAGCCGGTGGACGCTGCGTTCGCCGAGCACGTCGCGCGCGGTGTCGAGCGTGAACTCGGCGAACTGCTCATGGTTCGACGTGACCGGATAACCGAGGACGACCTCCGGCTCGGCGGTCGCGCCGTGTGCCTCCGCGATCTTCTCCGCGACCCGCCGGATGTTGTCGTGGACCGCGGCCCGCGTCCGCTCGCTCACGGTACGGATCGTGCCGACGATCGTCGCCGTCTCGGGGATGATGTTGTTGGTCGTGCCGGCCGTGATCTGACCGACGGTGACGACCGCCGGGTCGAAGATGTCGATGCGTCGGGTCACCATCGTCTGGAGCGCCTGCACGATCTCGCACGCGATCGGGATCGGGTCGACGGTGCGGAACGGCTCGCTCGCATGGCCACCGGCTCCTCTCACCATGATCTGGAAGGTGTCGGCCGACGCCATGGTCGCGCCGCCCTTCGTGGCGACCATCCCGGTCGGGATCGTCGACGTGATGTGCAGCGCGAAGGCACCGGTGACCGGTGACTCGGTGCCGTCCGCGAGCGGCGGCACGTCGAGCAGTCCCTCCTCGAGCATGTAGCGGGCGCCGTGCTCGCCCTCCTCGCCCGGTTGGAACATGAACAGCACCCGGCCGTCGATCTCGTCGCGCCGAGTCGACAGCAGCTTCGCCGCCGATGCGAGCATCGCAGTATGGGTGTCGTGCCCGCACGCGTGCATCGTGCCGTCGTCCTTCGACGTGAACTGGAGGCCGGTGTCCTCGTGGAGTGGCAACGCGTCCATGTCACCGCGCAGGAGCACGGTCGGGCCGGGTCGGTCACCGGTGAGGAGTGCGGCGACGCCCGATGTCGTCTCATGGAGCGTGATGTCGAGCGGCAAGCCCTCGAGCGCCTCGAGCACCGCCTCACGGGTGAGCGGCAGGTCGTTGCCGAGCTCGGGGCGCTGGTGGAGTCGACGTCGGAGGGCGACCGTGTCGTCCTGCAGATCGAGGGCTTGCTCACGGATCGTGTCGAGCGACATCGACCGATCGTATGCCACCCCGGCCGTGCGGCACTCAAGCGCACGCCCCGCGGCGGCGTACGATGCATCACCGTGCACCGTGTCGAGTTCACGATCGAGCCGTTCGTCGAGGGTCGGCCGGGCCGCCACGTCACCGCGGCGATCGAGGCGGCCGGGGCGCTCGGCCACGACGTCGAGGTCGGTCCGTTCGGGTCCGGCTGCGTCGTCAGCCCGAACGAGACCGCCGATGTGGTCGCCGCCGTCGTCCGTGCGGCCATGGCGAACGGCGCCGACCACGTGAACATCGACATCCAGCAGGTCGACGAACCGGGCGGACCTCGGTGAGCGAGATCCATCCGCTCGTGCGGGCCGTCCAGCCGATCGTCGACGCGGTCGGAGCGATGCTCGTGCCGGCGGATCAGCGGGAGCCGTCCGACGTCCCCTTGGTGTGGGAGGGAGAGACGATCGCTGCGGTGCGGATGCCACCGCTGCACGGAGCGCTCGATCGGTTGATCGACACGGTCGAGTCCGAGCTGGGCGGCCCGCTGCCGTCGCTGTCGCGCGAGGACAAGCAGAAGGCCGTCCGGCTGCTCGACGAGCGTGGCGCGTTCATCCTCCGCCGTGCGGTCGAGGACGTCGCCGACGCGATGGGCGTGAGCCGCATCACCGTCTACAACTACCTCAACGCCATCCACCGCTGATCAGGGCGCTCGCTAGGGTCGGCTGCCATGGCTCGTGGTGACGCGTTCGACGTGGTGGGGTTCGATGCCGACGACACCCTCTGGCGGAGCGAGGACCACTTCCAGGCCGCCGAGTCGATGTTCGCCGAGCTGGTCGCGCCGTACGCACCCGACGGCGTCGACGTGCTCGCGTCGCTCCACGCGATCGAGCGCGACAACGTGGCGATCTCGGGCTATGGCGTGAAGGCGTTCGCGCTGTCGATGGTGCAAGCCGCCGTGACCGCGACGGTGGGAGCCGTGCCGTCCGCGGTGATCGGCCGGATCGTCGACCACGCCCACGACATGCTGATGGAACCGGTCGAGCTGCTCGACGGGGTCCCCGAGACCCTCGCGACCATCGGGCACACGCACCGTCTGGTGCTGATCACGAAGGGAGATCTCGTCCACCAGCTCCGCAAGGTGCGGACGTCGGGTCTGGCCCACCACTTCGAGCACATCGAGGTGGTGCTCGAGAAGGATGCCGAGACGTACCGCTCGATCCTGCGCGAGTGGGACATCGACCCGAAGCGGTTCGCGTTCGTCGGTAACTCCGTTCGCTCCGACGTCCTCCCGATCATCGAGCTGGGCGGGACGGGCGTCCACGTCGAGTATCACCTGACCTGGGCGCACGAGCTCGTGCACGACCACGATGGTGGCTTCGTCGAGCTCGGCACCATCCGCGACCTCCCCGCCTGGCTCCGCTCCTGACGGGTCAGAGCTTGCGGAGGTCGACCTGGGTCACCCGGTGGTCGCCTGCCTTGTGGAGGACGAGCGACGCACGGGACTTGGTCGGGGCGATGTTCTCGCGCAGGTTGCGGCCGTTGATCGTCGCCCAGATCCCGCGCGCCGTCGCCTCGGCCTCCTCGTCGCCCAGCTCGGCGAAGTGACGGAAGTACGAATCAGGATTCCGGAACACCGACTCGCGGAGCGCGAAGAACCGCTGCACGTACCACTCCTCGATGTCGGCCTCGTCGGCGTCGACGTAGATGGAGAAGTCGAAGTAGTCGCTGACGAACTCCGTGCCCTCGCGGTCGACCTGCAGCACGTTGAGACCCTCGATGATGACGATGTCGGGCCGGCGGAGCACGACCGACTCGTGCGGGACGATGTCGTAGTGGAGGTGGTCGTACACCGGGGCGCGCACCTCCTCCTGGCCGCTCTTGACCGCCCGGAGGAACGTGAGCAACGACCGCGTGTCGTAGCTCTCGGGGAATCCCTTGCGGTCCATGATGCCTCGCTCCTGCAGCACGGCGTTCGGGTACAGGAAGCCGTCGGTCGTGAGCAGGTCGACCTGGGGATGGTCGGGCCACCGAGACAGCAGCGCCTGCAGGATGCGAGCGAACGTCGACTTGCCGACCGCGACCGAGCCGGCCACACCGATCACGTACGGCACCTTCGGCGCCATCGATCCGAGGAACGTCGACGACACCCGCTGGAGGTCCTGCGTCGCGCTCACGTACAGGTTCAGCAGGCGGGACAACGGCAGGTAGATCGCGGTGACCTCGTCGAGGTCGATCCGCTCGTTGATCCCCTTCAACGACTCCAGGTCGGGTTCACGCAAGGTGAGTGGGGTCGCCGCCCGCAACATCGCCCAGTCATCGCGCGAGAACGTCAGGTACCTGTCGGACACGGTCGACCACCGTACGCTGGACGCATGCCGAACCCGAAGCCGACTCGCAAGTCGCTCGGGGCGTGGTACACACCGATCGACCTGCTCGACATCGTCACGACGAACGTCCTGCAGGACTTCACGGCCCTCGCCGACGAGGTCGGATGGCCCCGTTCGCGTCCGGTCCGTCTCCTCGACCCGGCGTGCGGCGATGGGCGGTTCCTCGATGCCGTGCGCGTCCGCCTGCATCTCGACGGCTACGTCGTGCGCGCCGTCGGGTGCGACGTCGACGCCGACGCCCTCGCCGCGATCCGCCATCCCGCGGTCCGGACGATCCACGCCGATGCGCTCACCCACGATTGGGGCGACGAGCATTTCGACATCGTGGTCGGCAACCCGCCGTTCTTGTCGCAGATGTCGGGAGCGACCACCCGTGGGGGATCGAGCAAGCACGGCGGCGGCCCGTACGCGAACGCTGCTGCCGAGTTCCTCTCGCTCGCGATCCGGCTCGCCGACCCGGCCGGGGCGGGCG
>DATHUU010000024.1:0-16649 GCA_035461925.1 Ilumatobacter sp. | reverse complement strand
ACCAGCGCGGCACGGATCGCGGCCCTGCCGGCGCCGTAGCGGTCGGTGAGCTGGAGCTCGACGAGACGCTCACCTGGCGCGTACTCGCCGGCGAGGATGTCGCGCCGGAGACGTGCGGCGACGTCGAGGTTCGCCTTGCGTGCCATACGGGTCAGCATCCTGCCACAGCGCCGCGTGTCACACTTCTGCGAGGTTCGATGGTTTCCCTGGGTGTGACGTACGAGGAGTTCGTCCGGTGCCACGGCGCCCGGCTGCGTGCCGGGTTGGTCGCCGCCTACGGGGCCGAGGTCGGTGCCGACGCGTGCGCCGAGGCGTTGGCGTACGGCTTCGAGCACTGGGAACGGGTCGGGCCGATGGCGAACCCGGCGGGGTACCTGTACCGGGTGGGGCAGAGCGAAGCCCGTCGCCTCTTCCGTCCGCAGGGATACCTGCCGACGGTGCCCGCGCCAGGTCTGCCCGAGTTCGAACCGGGCCTCGCGCCGGCGCTCGAGACGCTGACGGAGCCGCAGCGGGTCGGTGTCGTGCTGGTGCACGCCCTCGGCTGGACGCTGCGGGAGACCGCGGAACTGCTCGACGTCGACGTGTCCACCCTGCGCACCCACATCGCGAGGGCGATGGTCAAGCTGCGCACCGCCCTGGAGGTGAGTGTCGATGCCCGATGAGATCGAGCGACAGCTGGAGGCGTTCGGCGAGACGTTGGAGGCGCGGACCGGTGAGCCGATCCGACCGGGCACCCCGGCGGCCTCTGCGACCGACCACCGTCCCGGCCGACGCTGGTGGGCCGTGGGCGGTGCCGCCGCGTGTCTGGTGGCGGTGGTCGCCGGCCTGGCGCTCGTGAACCGCCCGCGGGCAGATGCCCCGGCCGCGCCCCCTGCCGCCGCGACCACGACCACGACGACGGTGCCGGTCCCGGACGCTCTGGTGGTCGGCGACGACCCGCTGGCGCTGGAACGCGATGGTTGGACGTTGGTGGAGCGGACGACCGATCCGTTCGAGCTCTCGCCGGACGACCTGCCGTGTCCCACGTCGCTCGACGAGCTGTCCGGCATCGCGCAGGTGCACGACATCCTCACGCCGCCCGACATCGCGGGTCTCGACGTCGACGTGCAGATCCTCGATGTCGGCTCGCTGGAGCGCGGGAGCCAGCTCACCGAGGTCGTCCAGATGATCGCCCGCTGTCTCGAGGAGCAGGAAGGGGTGGACGTCGAGACGACCTCGTTGTCGTCGATCCGGGCGACGTGGTTCCGCGCGGGACCCGACTTCGCGCTTGCGTCGATCGTGGGGGAGGGGAACCTGTCGATCATGCTGGAGATCGAGGGTGCCGTGTTCGCCGACTCCCTCGTCGCCGACCTCGCGCACCGGGCCGACCAGTTCCTCGGCCGCGTCGAGGTCATCGGCGCACCGGGCGACACGCCGGTGGCGACGACGACACTCGTCGCACAGGAGGGTCCGTTCGTGGAGCGCGGACCCGGCGTCGGAGAGGCGACGATCGAACCGCTGCCGGGGGAGCTGAAGCTGTGGGTGTCGAACCAGAGCTTCACCGACGACCCGGTGTCGATCATCGTTCGGCTGGACGGCATCGCAGTCGTCGGGGAGCCGTTCTTCGTGGAGGGCCAGCACAACTGGCAGAGCTTCCTGATCCGCGGTCTGGCGCCCGGGGAGCACACCGTCACGGCCGAGAGCGACACCGGCGTGACCACCTCGTGGACGTTCACGCTCCCCCGGCACGAGGCGCGCTGGCTGGTCGTCGACTATTGGAACGACCCGGACGACCCGGAGGGGCGACGTTTCACCTTCCACGAGTCGGACCAGCCGGTGGTCTTCAGCTGAACGGTGGGCTCACGTGTCCTGGCTCGACCCGTCGAACCGGCTGCTTCGTGTTCTCATCCGGTTGCGGCACCTCAGACGTGCCGAAAGCGGAGGAGAACACGTCGGGCCGGGGAGCAGGCAGGTGATGGACCGCGGTCGCCGCCATGGTCGTCAGAAGCGGCCGCCGTCGACCATGAAGGACTGCGCGGTGCAGGCGCCGCCGTCGTCGGCGGCCAGGAAGAGCACCATCTGGGCGAACTCGTCGGGGTAGATCCGCTTCTTCAGCGCCTGGTCGGCCATCGTGCCCGCTTCGCCGTCGGGCGACCACCACTTCTCGAGCTGGCGCTCGGTGACGCACCAGCCCGGCAGCACCGTGTTGACCCGCACGTCGTACGGCCCGAACGTGCGGGCCATCGTGCGGGTGATGCCCTCCACCGCCGACTTCGCGATCGCGTAGCCGGGGAAGAAGTCCTCCTGCATCATGTAGCTCGACGAGCCGATGTTCACGATCGAGCCCTTCCCGGCCTCGATCATGTTCGGTGCGAGCGCCTGGATCGCGAAGAAGTAGTGCCGCAGGTTCACGTCGATCCGGTCGTTCCAGTACTCGACCGTCATGTCTCGCCAGTCGTGCCGGTCGTCGTTGGCGGCGTTGTTCACGAGCACCGTGACGCCACCGAGCTCGTCGATCGCCCGACGGCAGGCGGCCTGCAGTGCTTCGATGTCGCGCAGGTCGACCTCGTAGAAGATCGGCGTGTGGCGCGCCCCGGCGTCGACGCACGCCTGCACCGTCTCGTGCGCCTTGTCGACGTTGATGTCGACGAGCGCGACCTTGCTGCCCTGGCGGGCGAAGTTCTTCACGATCGCCGCCCCGATGCCGTCGGCGCCGCCGGTGACGAACACCGTGCGGTCTCGAAGCGAGGGGTACGTCGCGTAGTTCTCGACGTCGGGCTGGCCGGGCATCTCGGGCATGGGTGCTCCTCGCAGTTCTCGGATCGATGGGGTCGGTCTCAGGCGATCTCGCCGAACCCGTACAGGATGCCGGGGTTGTCGACCAGCACCTGCCGTCGGAGTTCCTCGGTCGGCAACCAGTCGAGCGTGAGGTCCCGGATCTGGTCGAGGGTCATGGGGTCGGACTGACCGGGATGCGGCCAGTTGGTGGCCCAGAGCAACCGGTCGGGGTGTCGTTCGACCAGGACGCGCACGAGCTCGGTCACCGCCGGGAACCGAGGAGCGCCGTCGGGCGTCGACTCGTACGGCGCCGACAGTTTCACCCAGCAGCGGCCGGTCTCGAGCAGGGTGAGCAGCGCGGCGAACGCGGGTGCGTCGGGCGGTGGGGGCGGCATGAACCGGCCGACGTGGTCGACGACGACCGGGGTCGGCAGCGCGAGCAACCCGTCGAGGCGATCGGGCAGCAGGTTGCCGTCGATCTGGAGCTGGACGTGCCAGCCGTACGGGGCGATCCGCTCGGCGACCGGCACCATCGCCTCCCACGGGACCGCACCACCGGGCAGCATGTGGAACCGGGCACCCCGGGCGCCGAGCTCGGTGAACCGCTGGAGCTCACCGTCATCCACCGAGTCGTCGACGACGACGACGACTCGGGCGGCGTCGCCGAACCGGGCGGCGGCGTCGATCTGGCACGAGTTGTCCAGACCGTACGTCGAGGGCTGCACCACGACGACCCGCTGCAGCCCGAGCGCCGCCTGCACGGCGCGGTAGGCGTCCACCGTGGCGTCGGGCGGGAACAGGGTGGCCGCCGGCGATGCCGGGTACCGGCCGTCGTAGACGTGCATGTGGGTGTCGCACGCACCGGCGGGGAAGTGCTCGCTCATCGGTTCCACCAAGCACGGAGACGGTGCGCTCGGTCCGCGTTCACGGTGCGGGGTGGGATCTCCCCACGGGTCATCGCCAGGACCTGTTCGACGGAGCTGTATGCCTGGGCGTCGGCGTTCTCGGGGGTCAGACCGCCGAGGTGCGGTGTGGCGACGACACCGGGCCGGCGCGCCAACGCAGGAGACGGGCGCTGATCCGGGGCACGGCCCACGTCCATCGCCAACCCTCCGAGGTGACCGGTGTCGAGCGCATCGGCGACGGCGGCCTCGTCGAGGAGCTCGCCCCGCGAGACGTTGACGAGCAACGTGCCCGGCCGCATCAGCGCGAGCGCGCCCGCGTCGACGAGGTCCTCCGTCTCGGGTGTCGACGCCGCCAGCGGCAGCACGACGTGCGAGCGGACGAGCAGGTCCTCGAAGCTCGTCTGCTCGAGACCGTCGGCGACGGCATCGTCGGTGTAGGGGTCGTGGACGAGCACCTCGAGCCCCATCGCCGTCAGGACGCCGGCCAGGTACCGGGCGATCACGCCGTAGCCGATCAGCCCTGCCGTCTTGCCGCGGAGCTGGGAGCCGGGGCGTTGGGGCGGCTCGCTGCCGTTGCGGTAGTCGACCGTGGAATCGCTGACGTGCCGGGCGAGGTCGAGCAGCAGCGCGAGGGCGATCTCGGCGGTCGAGGCGACGAAGCTCTTGTCGGCGTGCGCGACGAGGACGCCGTGATCGGTCGCCGCTCCGACGTCGATCGTCGAGATGTCGACGGCCGTCCGGAGGAAGGCCAGGAGCTCGGGGAGCTCCTCGAAGACCCGCGCCTCACCGGGGGTGGCACGGTGGGCGATGATCACCTGGCAGCCGGCGGCGTGCTCGATCAGCTCGGCCGTGGTGAGGTCACGGTCGAGCGGGTTGGTCACGACGTCGGCGATCGCGCGGAGCTCCGGCAGCGAGCGGCTGTAGTACGCCTCGAGGTCCTCGGGGCGGTGCGTCAGGAACACTCGCATCACGCGAGCCGAACCTACTCCACCGGGTACGGTCGGGTGCATGGGACGCCACGCGATCAAGACGCCGCCACACCACGCGGCCTGGCAGGACTTCCTCGACACGTGGCGGGAAGCCGATCGGATCCCGGTGTTCGAGTCCGCCTGGAGCTGGGACCACTTCTACCCGCTGTCGGAGCCCTACGACGGGCCGAACCTCGAGGGGTGGACGATGCTGGCCGCACTCGCCCAGGCGACGGAGCGACTCCGTCTCGGGGCGATGGTGAACGGGATGCACCACCGACACCCGGCGGTGACCGCCAACATGGCGGCGACGCTCGACCACATCTCGGGGGGACGCTTCGTCCTCGGGCTGGGGGCGGGGTGGAACGTGATGGAGTCCGACGCCTACGGCATCGACCTCGGCACCCTCACGCAGCGTTTCGACCGTCTCGACGAGGGGATCGAGATCATCCGGTCCCTGCTCGACCACGAGCTCACCGACTTCTCCGGCGCGTACTTCACCGTCACCGATGCCCGGTGCGAGCCCAAGCCTGTTCAGGCGAAGCTGCCGATCGTCATCGGCGGCAAGGGACCGAAGCGGACGCTGCGCACCGCCGCCCGGTGGGCCGACCAGTGGGACATGACGTTCCCCGAGTCCCCCGCCGGTTGGATGCTGCTCGACAGCGTGCTGCGAGACCACTGCGACGCCGTCGGCCGCGACCAGGGCGAGATCACCCGCTCGGTGCACCTCGGGTACGGCCCCGACGACGACCCCGCAGCGCTCGCCTCGCGGGCCCACGACTTCTTCGAGGCCGGGGTCGACCTGGTGGTGTGGTCGATGCGCGGGCCGATCTCCCCGACCCGCCTGCAACCCCTCGCCGACGCCCTCGTGTGACGCGTCACCCGAAGTCGTACCGCGTCAGCCGAAGTCGTAGAGGGTCTCGGGGTTGCGGACGAGGATCCGGGTGCGGATCTCCTCGTCCGGCGCGAAGTCGGCCATCAGGTCGACCAGGTCGCCGTCGTCGGGCATGTGGCGCACGTTCGGATGCGGCCAGTCGGTGCCCCACAACACCCGGTCCGGTGCGGCGGCGATCAGCGCTCGCGCGAACGGCACCACGTCGTCGTACGGCGGGGGACCGTCGGCGGTGAGCCGCTCGGCGCCGGAGATCTTCACCCAGCACCGCTCGTCGCGCATCAGGTCGAGCAGCTGCTGGAACGGCTCCTGCTCGACGCCGGCGGTCACCGGCACGCGGGCCATGTGGTCGATCACGTACGGGCACGGCATCCGGTCGAGCAGGTCGGCGTACGTCGGCAGGTCCTTGGCGTCGAAGTGGAGCACGATGTGCCAGCCGAACGGCTGCACTCGGTCGACGAGGCGCCAGAACACGTCGAGCTCCGGCGCGCCGCCGAGGTGGGCGACGAAGTTGAAGCGTGTGCCGCGCACACCGACGTCGTGCAACCGGCCGATGTCGGCGTCGCTGAACGACTCGTCGATCATCGCCACGCCGGCGTAGCGGCCGCGCCCCGTCCGATCGCGTCGATCATCGCCGAGTTGTCGCTGCCGTGGCAGCTCGCCTGCACGAACACCGCTCGCGACAACCCGAGCTGGTGCTGGAGGCGCTCGAAGTCGTCGATGCCGGAGTCCGGTGGCGTGTAGGCGCGATCGGGGGCGAACGGGAACCGCGCCGCCGGTCCGAACACGTGGCAGTGGGCGTCGCAGGCGCCCGGCGGTGGGGTGAACGCCCGTGGCGGGTGCGGATCGGGGTGCGGGCCGGGGATGGTTCGTTCGAGGGACATGGTGCTCCGGGTTCAGTACTCGCGGGGGAAGACGGTGTCGTCCATCAGCTTGCGCGCCGTCCGGACGATGCCGGCGCGGCGGACGTCGACGACGCCGTGCTCACCGACTTCGGCGACGACCGATGCCGCGAACGACCCGGTCGGGTGCTCGCACACGATCGTGGCCCGGTCGGCACCCAACCGGGCGACCGCCGCCGCCGGCGAACCGGGCAGGAGCGTGGCGGTGGCGACGGACACGGCGCCGAGCACGCCGATCGCGTCGTGGCACCGGTGGGGGATGAACGTGCGGGTGGTGAGGTGCCCGTCTCCGAGTGGTGGGGAGACGAGTGAGAGCTTGGGGACCGACGAGGTGGTCACGTCGCCGAGGTGCATCAGCGGGCCGGCCTGCAGGCGGATCGACTCCAGCCTCGCCCGGAGCGACTCGTTCGCCTCGAGCTCCGCCGGAGACTCGTCACCGCGGACCCCGAGGTCACTCGCGCGGAGGACGACCACCGGCATCCCGTTGTCGATCAGCGTGCACTCGACGCCGTCGATCACGTCGACGATGTTGCCGGTGGGCAGCAGCGATCCGCACGAGCCGCCGGCGACGTCTTCGAAGTCGAGCGTGATCGCCGCCGCGGTGCCCGGCACCCCGTCGATCGAGGCGAGGGGCGGCGGCACGACGGTGCTCCTGCCCGCGTAGTCGGGCCGGCCGTCTGGGAGCAGCGGGAAGGACGCCGTGACGACGCTGTCGGTGTTGACCATGAAGATGCGACACGACATGGCGGACGCGTCGGTGGGGCCGTCGCCGATCAGCGCACGCTCGAGCGCGAACGGACCGACGGCGGCGAGCAGGTTGCCGCAGTTCTGGGCGTCGCTCACGACCGGCTGGTCGACGCTCGGTTGCAGGAAGAGGTAGTCGAGGTCGATGCCGGGCCGCTCGGAGCGGGAGACGACCGCGACCTTGGTGGTGAGCGGGTGGGCACCGCCGATCCCGTCGATCTGGCGCGGATCGGGCGAACCGACGATCCGCAGCAACAGGTCGTCGCGTTCGCCGGGGTCGGCGGGGAGATCGTCGGCGACGAAGAACGCGCCCTTCGACGTGCCCCCACGCATCAGCATGCAGCGAATCCCCATCGATCGAGAGTCTGCACCATCCAGGGATTGTCGACAATCATCTTGGGGCGGCCTGGCGTACAGTGCGGACATGCCGATCGAAGGTGAGTACGAGCCGAGCGCATTGGGATGGGTCCGCGATCAGGTCGCCGAGTACGAGGCGTCGGGAGGGACCCGAGCGAACACGTTGCGCGACACGGGCATCCCCGTCGTGGTCGTCACGATGCGCGGCGCGAGCTCGGGCAAGGTCCGCAAGATCGCGCTCATGCGTGTCGAGCACGAGGGGTCGTACGCGCTCGTGGCGTCGTACGGCGGGCGGGCGTCGCACCCGGCCTGGTACGCCAACCTGGTCGCCGACCCGCACATCGTGATCCAGGACGGCTCCGAGCCGCGCGACTTCACGGTCCGCCTGCTCGATGACGAGGTCGACGGCGAGGAGCGTGCCCAGTGGTGGGAGCGGGCGGTCGCGGTGTACCCCACGTACGCCGACTACGAGGTGTCGGCCGGCGAGCACGGTCGGGTCATCCCGGTGTTCGTCGCCGAACCCACAGGATGACGGAGTTCTTCCCCAGGAAATCCACATGTTTTCGGGGCTGACGATCCACAGGGTGGATCGTTCACACTGGTCGACGTGTCCGCTGCGTTGCGTCGTTCCGCCAGTCGCCCCCGCCGTCACGGTCGGGTGCTCGAGCCCGCCGATCGTCGCACGCTGGAACGCTCGGGTTGGCGGACGACCCTCGATTACCGGGAGAACCACGTGCGCGGACTCGACGGCCGGTTGTTGGACGTCGAGCCGGTGTGGACCGCCGAGGCCGAGCGCTTCGACGGCGAGGTCAGCGTCGCCACGGCGTCGGCATCGACGGCGGACGCCGCCTGGGCGGCACTCGCCGACGAGATCGCCGGTGGTCGGGTGCGTCGACTCCGCCGGGTCCGGCTCGCCAACGGTTGAGGGCCGGGAGGGCCGGGGAGCCGCCCCGTGCCGGATCGGGGCCGCATCAGGCGTAGATCGTCGGGCGGTCGGGGGGCTCCACGGCGACCGACCTCGACTCGGCGAGTGATCTCGTGACGGCGTCCACGACGATCTGGGCGACGTACCCGTCCCACGTCGACGGCCCGGTCGCCCGACCGGCGCGGACCGAGTCGGCCCAGGCGGCGTCCTGGATCCGGTAGGCGTCCGCGAACCAGCCGAACCAGTCGTCGCCGATCCGGCTGCTCACCGTTCCGCCTCGGCGCGTCACGGCCCGCAGCGGCGGCCCGGTGAGCGCGTCGCCGTCACGGCCGAGCACCTCGGCCGTGACCTCGTACGCGAAGCCCCCGTCGTCGAACTCCAGCGATGCGTGGCCACCGTTCGACAGCGCCGCCCGGACCAACACGTGACGGAACGAGCCGCGCTCGGCGCCGCCACCGAACGCGGCGACCTCCGTGACCTCGGCGCCGGAGAGGAACCGAACGGAGTGCGCCTCGTGGACGAGCGACTGGACGATGATCCGGTCGAGCGGCCGCCGCTCCCGGTTGGCGTTGCGGTGCACCAGACGGACGAAGTCGATCGTGCCGATCGATGCGAGCTCCTCGGTGAGTTGCACGTGGGCGGGGTCGTACTCGCGCATGAAGCCCAGCTGCACCACCCTCCGGCCGACCGCGACCTCGGCGTCGACGACCCGGAGCGCCTCGTCGAGCGTGGTCGCGAGCGGCTTCTCGCACAACACCATCGACCCGGCTTCGAGCGCGGCGATCGCCAGCGTGGGATGCGTCTCGTCGGGTGTGGCGACGACCACGCCGTCCAGATCGGCTCGCGATGCCGTCGCAACGGGGTCGAGCGACCCCTCGCAGCCGAGGTCGGCGGTCAGCGCGGCGACGTGGTGCCCGATCACGTCGGCGACGACGACGACGTCGACACCCGGGAGCGAGGCGAGCGTGCGAGCGTGGAACGACCCCATCCCACCGACACCGATGACACCGACCCGCACCCGTCGCACGCCGGCGATTCTGGCAGGTGTTCGCGCACCCGCCGCTACATTCGCCGGGATGGCACCGCGTATCGTCGTCACCGGCCGGATCCCCGAACCCGGGCTCGATCTGCTCGGGACCGTCGGCGACGTGTGGGCATGGAACGGCGACGGGCCGGTCCCACGCGACGTGCGCGACGATCGGCTCGCGACCGCCGAGGCCGTCGTCACGCTGCTCACCGACCGTGTCGACGACTCGTTCCTCGACGCGGCACCGAACCTGCTGATCGTCGCCAACGTGGCGGTCGGCTACAACAACATCGACGTCGACGCGTGCCGACGTCGCGGCATCGTCGTGACCAACACACCCGGCGTGCTCACCGACGCCACGGCCGACCTCGCGATGGCGCTCGTGCTCGTGGTGACCCGCCGTCTCGGCGAGGGTGAGCGGCTCGTCCGCTCCGGATCCCCGTGGGAATGGGGCATGTTCATGATGCTCGGCACCGGGCTCCAAGGACGGACGCTCGGCATCGTGGGGATGGGAGAGATCGGCGAAGCGCTCGCCGAGCGGGCGCGGGCGTTCGGTATGTCGATCGTGTACCACAACCGGCGCCAGGTCGACACGGTCACCGAGGAGCGGCTCGGCGCGCGCCTCGTGACGCTCGACGACCTCCTCGCGACGAGTGACGTCGTGTCGCTCAACTGCCCGTACACGCCGGAGACGCACCACCTGATCGACGACGCCGCCCTCCGGTGCATGCGACCCGGAGCATTCCTGGTCAACACCGCCCGCGGCCCGATCGTGGACGAGGAGGCGCTCGTCCACGCGCTGCAGGAGGGCGTCATCGCCGGCGCGGCGCTCGACGTCTACGAGCACGAGCCGGTGGTGCACCCCGGACTGCTCGAGCTCGACAACGCCGTGCTCGTGCCGCATCTCGGCTCGGCCACGATCGAGACCCGCTCGGCGATGGCCGAGCTCGCGGCGCGAAACGTCGTCGAGGTCGTGTCGGGGCGCGCCCCGCTCACGCCGGTCTGATCAGATCGCGTCGACGATCGCGTTGAGCGTCCCGCTCGGGCGCATCGCCGCGGCGGCGAGCGCCGGGTCGGGCTGGTAGTAGCCACCGATGTCCGCAGGGTGGCCTTGGACGCCGATCATCTCGTCGTGGATCCGGCGCTCGCTCGCCCGCAGCGCTTCGGCGACTGGAGCGAACCTCGCCGCGAGCCCGGCATCGTCGGTCTGCTCGGCCAGCGCCTCGGCCCAGTACTGGGCGAGGTAGGCGTGACTACCCCGGTTGTCGATCTGGCCGAGCCGGCGGGCCGGCGACTTGTTCTCGTTCAGCAGCTTGCCGGTGGCGGTGTCGAGCGCGTCGGCCAGGACCTTCGCCTGGGCGTTGCCCGTCACCTCGGCGTAGTGCTCGAGCGAGACGGCGAGCGCGAGGAACTCGCCGAGGCTGTCCCAGCGCAGGTAGTTCTCCTTCACGAATTGCTGGACGTGCTTCGGAGCCGACCCGCCGGCGCCGGTCTCGAACAAGCCGCCGCCGTTGATGAGGGGCACGACCGACAGCATCTTGGCGCTGGTCCCGAGCTCGAGGATCGGGAACAGGTCGGTGTTGTAGTCGCGCAGCACGTTGCCGGTCACCGAGATCGTGTCGAGGCCCTGCCGGATGCGCTCGACCGACAGTTTGGTCGCCTCGATCGGGGACATGATCCGGATGTCGAGCGCAGTGCCGTCGGAGTTGGTCGTGTCATGGTCGCCGAGATAGCGGTTCACCTTCTCGATCAGCCGTGCATCGTGGGCGCGGCCGGAGTCGAGCCAGAAGACGGCCGGGGCGCCGGTGGCGCGGGCGCGGGTGACGGCGAGCTTGACCCAGTCCTGGATCGGGAGGTCGCGGACGTTGCACATCCGCCAGATGTCGCCCGCCTCGACGTCGAACGACATGAGGACGTCGCCGCCGGCGGTGACGACTCGGACCTGACCGTCGGCCGCGATCTCGAAGGTCTTGTCGTGGCTGCCGTACTCCTCGGCCTTCTGGGCCATGAGCCCGACGTTGGGCACCGATCCCATCGTGGCGGGGTCGTAGGCGCCGTTCGCCTTGCAGTCGTCGATCACGGCCTGGTACACGCCCGCGTAGCTGGAATCCGGGATCACGGCGAGGCAGTCCTGCGTGTTGCCGTCCTTGTCCCACATCTGGCCCGACTGGCGGATCATCGCCGGCATCGACGCATCGACGATGATGTCGCTCGGCACGTGGAGGTTCGTGATGCCGCGGTCGGAGTCGACCATCGCGAGGTCGGGCCGGGCCGCCCACGTGTCCTCGAGCACCCGCTCGATCTCGATCTGCTGTTCACCGGGCAACGTCGCGATCGCGGCGATCACGTTGCCCCATCCGTTGTTCGGGTTGGCGCCGGCGGCCTCGAGCACGTCGCCGAACCGCTCGAACACCGGCTCGAAGAACACCTCGACGGCGTGACCGAAGATGATCGGGTCGGAGACCTTCATCATCGTCGCCTTCAGGTGCACCGAGAACAGCACGCCTTCGGCCTGTGCGGCGGCGACCTGCTCGCGCAGGAACTCGAGGAGCGCCCGCTTCGACATGAACGTGCCGTCGACGACCTCGCCCGCCAGCACCGGGACCGACGCCTTGAGTACGGTCGTCGAGCCAGATGCGGCCACGTGCTCGATGCGGAGATCGTCCGCCTCGGCCATCGTGACCGACTGCTCGTTCGAGTAGAAGTCGTTCGCTCCCATCGTCGCCACGCGTGTCTTCGAATCGGCCGACCACGCCCCCATCGAATGCGGGTGCGACCGCGCGTACTCCTTGACCGCCTTCGGCGCGCGACGGTCGGAGTTGCCCTCCCGGAGGACGGGGTTGACCGCCGACCCCATCGCACGGTCGAAGCGGGCCTTGATGTCGTGCTCCTCGGGCGACGAGGGTTCGTCCGGGTAGTCGGGGAGCGCATAGCCCTTGGCCCGGAGCTCGGCGATCGCGGCTTTCATCTGCGGCATCGATGCCGAGATGTTCGGCAGCTTGATGATGTTCGCGGCCGGCGTCGTCGCCAGCTCGCCGAGCTCGGCGAGGTCGTCGGAGATGCGCATCGCCGGGTCGACGAAGTCCGGGAACTGCGACACGATCCGCCCTGCCAGCGAGATGTCGCGGGACTCGACTGCCACCCCGGCGGCCCGGGCGAAGGCCTCGATGATCGGGAGGAGCGAGTACGTCGCGAGCGCCGGCGCTTCGTCGGTGTGCGTGTAGATGATCTTCGAGTCGGTCACGGCGAGAGCGTACTGGCCGGCCCGACGTGAGACCGAACGAGCACGTCCGACTACGGTCGCTGCAGCCCACACTGGTCGTCTCGGGAGGAAGCATGAACGAACATCGGGTCGAGCCGGAGTCGGTCGGCATGAGCAGCAGCCGCTTGGAGCGGATCGATCCGGCGATGCGAGCGTTCGTCGAGAGCGGGGAGATCGCGGGGATCGCGACCCTCGTGGCGCGTCGCGGCAAGATCGTGCACCGCAGCCGCTGTGGCTTCCGCGACCGAGAGGCGGGCGTCGCCATGACCGACGACACGATCTTCCGCATCTACTCGATGACGAAGCCGATCGTCTCGACGGCCCTGATGCTCCTGTACGAGGAGGGCCGGTTCCAGCTCGAGCAGCCCGTGGCGGCGTTCGTGCCCGCGTTCGGCGACGTGAAGGTCGCGGGTCCGGACGGATCGCTCGTCGACCCGGCGCGCCCGCCGACGATCGGTGACCTCCTCGCGCACACCAGTGGCCTCACCTACGACTTCATGATCGACAACCCGGTCGCCGAGCTCTACCGCGAGCACCGCATCATGAACGACGCGACGCGTACCCTCGGCGAGGTCGTCGACGCCATCACCGAGCTGCCACTGGCCTTCCATCCCGGGGAGCGGTGGCACTACTCGGTCGGCATCGACGTCGCTGCCCACCTCATCGAGATCCTGGCCGACCAGCCGCTCGGCCACGTGCTCGCGGAACGGCTCTTCGCGCCGCTGGGGATGACCGACACCGCCTTCGGCGTGGCCTCCGGCGCAGAGGATCGACTCGCTGCGATGTACGGGCTGCCCGACCTCGTCGGCGAGGGTTACCACGGCGGCGAGCTGATGGAGGCGGCGATGGCGGGGTTCAACGAGCGCCTCGACGTGTCCGACACCTATCCCACCGACGCACCGGACGTGTTCGTCCGTGGCGGTCTCGGTCTGTTCTCGACCATCGACGACTATGCCCGCTTCGCCATGATGCTGGCGGCCGGCGGGCAGCTCGACGGTGAACGGGTCGTCGGACGAAAGACGCTCGAGCTGATGCACACGAACCGCGTCCCGGAGACGATGCTCCCGTACGAGATCCTGGGGCTGGTCCAGTCCGGGTTCGGATTCGGGCTCGGGTCCCGGGTGATGCTCGACGTCGGTGCCAACGCCGGACCCGGCTCGGTGGGCGAGTTCGGATGGGCTGGTGCCGCGAAGACCTACTTCTGGGTCGACCCGGTCGAGGACCTGGTCGGCGTGATGATGTCGCAGTACATGACCGGGATGCAGACGCCCGATCGGACCTTCCGATCGGTCGTGTACCAGGCGCTCACGGACTGATCGACCGGCGTCGGCCGGTCACGGGACCGGCTCGACCGGCGCCTGTGGCGGGAGCACGGGAGTCGGCCGGCTCTGGGCCAGGACGACGACCGCGAGCGCACCGACGACCACGGCCATCGCAACCAGCTGCCAGACGGTGAGCGCCTCGTCGAGGAAGATCCACGCGGCGACGGATGCGAACACCGGGATGAGCAGCGTGAGCGTCGAGCTGAGCCACAGGGGCAACCGCGGGATCCCCCAGTTCATGAGCGAGTGACCGAGCAGTCCGCCGACCACCAGCAGGACGAGGAGTGGGAGGAGCTCCGAGCCCGGCGGTGGCGACATGTCCTGGCCGACGATCCAGCCGGTCGGGAACGAGAACACGGCGACCCACCAGCCGGTCCCGACCGTGAACTCGAGTGGTGTGAGCGTGCCGGCGGTCCGCTTGGCGACGATGAAGTACGCACTCCAGGTGAGCAGTGCGCCGACCGCCGCCAGATCGCCGGCGCCGCTCCACTCCGGGGTCCCGCTCGACTGGGTGATGACCACGACCACACCCGCGATGGCCGCGGCCGCGGCCGCGTACTCGCGGGGATGGATCTGCTCACCGAGGACCCGGGTCGCGAACACCGCGATGACGATCGGCTGCATCGCACCGATCGTGGTGGCGTTCACGATGTTGGTGAGCTGGACAGCGGTGAAGAACAGCATCACGTCGCCGGCCAGGAACACACCGCCCGCCAGGGACGACCTGAGGAGGTGGACGGTCACCCGGCCGCCGCGGGCGTACAGCCACGCGGTGAGGACCATCGCGTACAGCATGAACCGCCACGCAGCGATCGCGATCGCGTCCATCTCGATCGACTTGATGAGGACGCCCGTCACCCCCCACGCGGCGACCGCTGCCGCGACGGCAGCGAGGCCGGCGCGGAAGCCGGGTGGGTGCTCGCTCACCGCTGGCTCACACGTGGGCGCCGAGCCAGGACGTGAGATCGGCGAGGACGCGATCCTGCTCGGGCTCATTGAAGACCTCGTGGTAGAGCCCGTGGTAGTAGTGGACCGTCAGGTCGGCGTTGACCGCCTTGGCCTCCAGCTCGCGCGAGCCGGCGACGTCGGCGAGTTGGTCGTCGGTCCCGTGGAGCACGAGCACCGGCAGCCGGAGTTGCGCGTAGCGATCGGGGAAGCTCCGCATCGCCCCGATCAGCGCGGCGCCCAGCCCGGCGGAGACCTTGCCCGTGAAGACGAGCGGATCGTCGCGATACGCCGCGACGACCGCGGGGTCGCGGCTGATGGCATCCGCCGAGAGACCCTGCGGGCGCAGCCCGGGTGCGACCTTCGAGATCAGTCCGAGCGCCTTGAGCTGGATCGGGGAGAAGTCGTCGCCGATCTTCAGCGCCGGTCCGCTCAGCACGAGCGCGGCGATGCCGTCCTGGTTCCCCAGGGTGTAGCCCATGGCGATGTTGCCGCCCATGCTGTGACCGAGCAGGACCAGCGGGAGCCCGGCGTGCTCGTGCTCCACCATCCTGCGGAACTGGTGGAGGTCGCGGAGGAACTCGTCGTAGCTGGTGACGAACGCCCGCGTGCCGCTCGACCGTCCGTGGCCGCGATGGTCGAGCGCGTGGACGGCGTAGCCGGCGTCGACGAGCGTCCGCGCGACGTGGTCGTAGCGACCGGAGTGCTCGCCGAGCCCGTGCACCAGCAGCACGACCGCTCGCGCGGCGCCGTCGGGGAGCCAGGACTGGTGGAAGATCGTCTCACCGTCGAACGCCCGGAACGTGCCCGTCTCGTGGCGCAGGTCGTGCTGCATGACGGCGACGCTACCGCGGCTGCTCGGCGAGCTCGCAGGTGATCAACCCGAGCAAGTCGCCGTAGTCGTCGACGGCGGGGAACTGGGGGAACTCCTCGATCACGTTCGGTGGGGCGCGGAACAAGAAGCCGGCGTCCGCCTCGGCCAACATCGATGTGTCGTTGTAGGAGTCGCCTGCCGCGACGACGCGGTACTCGAGCGAGTGGAACGCCTGCACGGAGCGACGCTTCTGGTCCGGCTGGCGCAGGCGGTAGTCGACGATCCGGTCGTCCTCCACGACGAGCCGGTGGCAGAACACCGTCGGCATGCCGAGGTGGACCATGAGTGGGGCGGCGAACTGCTCGAAGGTGTCGGACAGGAGGACGACCTGAGTCCGGCAGCGCAGCTCGTCGAGGAACGCTCGGGCACCGGGCAGCGGTTCGAGGTGGGCGATGACGTCGGCGACGAGCGACATCGTCAGACCGTGCTGCGCGAGCAGCCCGAGGCGAAAGCGCATCAGCGCGTCGTAGTCCGGCTCGTCCCGCGTCGTGCGCCGCAAGGCGTCGACGCCGGTCCGCTCGGCGACCGCGATCCAGATCTCGGGGACGAGGACGCCCTCGAGATCGAGGGCCACGATCGTCTGACGGGTGTCGCTCGGCATGGGGACAGTCTGGACGACGAAGCGGCCGGGTCCGAAACGGATCAGGCGCCGGTCTGCGTGGCGGTCCGGGTGGCGGTGCCGACCGGCTCCGACGATCGCACGTATCCGAGGAGGGGCGTCGCCCGCACGCGTGCCTGGGCACCCTGCGGTGCGGCGCTCCGCTCGTTC
>DATHUU010000023.1:0-19197 GCA_035461925.1 Ilumatobacter sp. | reverse complement strand
AGCCGAGCATCGGGAGCAGCACGGTGTGGGCGAAGACCTCGTCCGCTCGACGCGGGTCGGCGAGCGCCGCCGCCGCCACGTCGTCGGGGAGGTGCGATCCGCGCGGCCAGATCTCGACACCCGGGTTGTCGCACGCCAGCGCCGCGATGTGGAGGTCCCAGAGCGTCCGGGCCAGCTCCTCGCCCGGATGGAAGCCCGCCGACCGGAACGTCGCCCGGTCGGCGAGCCATGCCCGCTTCGCCGCATCCTGCTCCAGATACCAGTCGACCCAGCCGAACCGCACCAGCAGCACGTCGCCGATCTCGACGTGGGTGCCCTGATCGGAGAGGCAGGCGAGCAGCTCGTCGGGCATCACCGGGTCGGGCTCGTCGTACCGCAGTGGTCGACCCTGCTCCTCGCGCCAGCGGCCGACGTCCGCGAGCACCCCGCGACCGACGATGCCACGGCGCGCCCAGTGGTCGATGCCGTGGTCCCCGTCGGCGACGCCGCCGAAGTGCCCCGTGCCCGGTTCGTCCTCGCGGATCCGCGGGTGGCGGATGTGCCGGAACCCGTCCCACTGGCTCGACGACTGCGTGTTCCAGCCGTGCAGGACGTCGTCGTGGCCGACGCTCACCTCGTCGCCGGTCACCTCGTGGACGAACGACGCCCGTCCGAACAGCGGTGGGTCGGGCAACCCCATCGACCAGTTGAGCGCGAACGCGACGCCACGCTCGACCGACCGAGCAGCGGCGATCGCTCGCTCGGGGGTCAACAGGTTGAGGCACCCGAGCACGTCCCCCTCGGGCTGCCACACCTCCCAGGCGCAGGGCAGGCCGGATCGGCGCGGCAGCTCGTCGAAGCTCGGGAGACTCGTCATGCCCGCCACTCCACCACACCGGCCCCGCACGTTCCACCCACGGGCGCAGCCCGCGCGTTACGAATGCTCGACGACGACGTCGATCACCGACGCCCACTGGTCGAAGCGGCGGAGCGCCTCCTGCGCCGCCTTCGTGATGCCCGGGCGTCGCGGTTCGTCGTCCGGCATCGTGATGGTGAGTCGGAGCCGGCGCGGCTCCCGTCGGACGACGAACGAGATCGGTGGGCTGGCGCCGTCGACGTCCTCGGGTGTCACCACCCCGTGGAGCAGCAGGTCGCGACGGATCGCCGCCGCGTGCGCGAGCCCCGACCCCGCCGCCTCCTGGCAGGTGGCGAGCAGGTCGGTCCCGGCGAGATGCGTCCCCGGGCCGAACGACACGGCGTGGCGGGGATCCCCCGAGAGCACGACCGGCACCCGACGCCGCGACGCGCACAGCGCACCACGCTCCGACGCCGTCAGATCGTCACCGGCACGGGCGACGACGGCGACGTCGACGTCGCCGACGTCGAGCGGGCAATCGGCGACCGCGTCGAGTCCGCGGCAGGGCGCCCGGGGATCCGCGGCATCACAGCCGACGACCGTGTGACCGGCTGCGACCAGCTCGGACTCGGCGCCCGCACCGGCGCCAGGGGCACCCTCGACCAGCAAGACCTTCATCATCGCTCCTCTCGTGCCCCCGTCTGACTCGCCAGCGTGCCACCCGGTGCGTCGCTTCGGACAGGGACCTTGGTCCCGCGTTCTCACGGGTCGACCGGATCGGCAACGATGGCACCATGTCGACTTCCGGGCCGTCTTCCACCGATCGGCCGCTCGACGGCCTGCGCGTCCTCGATTTCACCCGTGTCCTGTCGGGACCCCACTGCACGCGCATGCTCGCCGACCTGGGTGCCGAGGTGATCAAGGTCGAGCCACCCGCCGGTGACGTCACGCGCTTCTCGGCACCTCGGCGTCACGGCATGCCGTCGTACTACGCGCAGCAGAACACCGGGAAGCGCTCGATCAGCTTCGATCTCGGACGTCCCGAAGGCCGCGACCTGGCGCTCCGGCTCACCGACCACGCCGACGTGATCGTCGAGAACTTCCGGCCAGGGGTGATGGAGCGATTCGGGCTCGGGTACGAGACCGTCGCCGCCCGGAACCCGCGTGTCGTGTACGCCTCGATCACCGGGTACGGCGTCTCCGGCCCGTGGCGGGGTCGCCGGGCGTACGCACCGGTCGTCCAGGCCGAGACCGGGCTGACGAAGTCGCAAGGCGATCACGGCCGGAACGGGGTGTACCGCACCGACCGGCACAGCCACGCCGACGTCTACACGTCGCTCGATGCGGCCGCCGGCATCCTCGCCGCGCTCTACCAGCGTGAGCGCACCGGACGCGGCCAGTGGATCGACGTCGCCATGGCGCAGGTGATGATGTACGTCAACGAGCACATGCACGACGACCTGTGGGACGAGGAGATCGACCCCGACTGGGTCCGCAGCTTCGGCAACGAGCACCAGCCGGTGGTGACGGTCGCCAACGGCGATGCGGTGGCGATCGCCGGGTGCCCGACCGCGAAGGGCAACTTCGAGATGTACATGGGCGCGATCGATCGGCAGGACCTCGTGGACGACCCCCGCTTCGCCACGGTCGCCGCCCGGTGGGACCACCTCGACGAGATCCAGGCGCTGATCGCCGACTACGCGAGCCGGGTCCCCGACGCCGTGGCGCTCGAGGCCCGCTTCTCGAAGTTCAAGCTCGCCGTCGGTCAGATCCGCTCCACCCGTGAGGTCGCCGAGAGCGACTGGGCCCGCGACCGCGACGCGATCGTCCACGTCGACGACCGGGGCGGTGGCACGATCCGCCTGCCGAACGCGCCCTGGAAGTTCAGTGACGCACACGGTGTGGGCGTGCACGGCACGCCGCGGTACCGGGGCGAGGACAACGCCGAGGTCCTCCGTGAGGTGCTCGGACTCTCCGACGACGAGATCCGCGAGCTCGGCGACAGCGGGGTGCTGTCGAGCCACGTCCCGGAACACCGACGCAGCTGATGCTCACGTTCCCGGTCGCTCCGATGAAGGCCACCCTCGGCGGCCTGCCGTCAGACGACGACCAGTGGGCGTACGAGATCAAGTACGACGGGTACCGCACCCTGGCGTTCGTCGACGACGGTGACGTTCGCCTCCAATCGACGAACCTGCGCGACGTCACCGGCTCGTACCCCGAGCTGTCGGAGCTGCCCGGTGGCGTGCACGCCGAGTCGGCCGTGCTCGACGGAGAGCTCGTCGTGCTCGACGACGACGGTCGACCACGCTTCGGACTGATCCAGCGTCACGAACGGCCGGGCGTCCTGTTCGTGTTCGACGTGCTACGGGTCGGCGAGCACGACACGATCGGTCTGCCCTACGAGGACCGACGGCGGCTGCTCGAGCAGCTCGTCGAGCCGGGCGACCACTGGACCGTCCCGTCGTACCGGGTCGGTGGTGGCGCCGAACTGCTCGCCGCGACCGGTGCACGAGAGCTCGAGGGGGTCATGGCCAAGCGGCTCGGCTCGACCTATCTCCCCGGGAAGCGGTCGCCCAGTTGGCGCAAGATCAAGCACCGCCGCCGCGTCGAGCTCGTCATCGGCGGCTTCACCCGGGGCGACGGAAATCGGGCGGGCTCGTTCGGATCACTGCTGGTGGGTCGGCCCACCGAGCAGGGCCTCGTGTTCGCCGGCGGCGTCGGCACCGGCTTCGACCACCGATGGCTCGACGAGCTCACCGATCGGCTCCGCTCACGAGTCACGACCGACTGCCCGTTCGCCGAGCTGCCGCCACCGAGCTATCGCCGCCACGCGACGTGGGTCGAGGCCGACCTCGTCGCCGAGATCGAGATCGCCGAGTTCACCAACGACGGCCTCGTCCGCCACGCCAGCTTCGTCGACCTCGTGGACGCACGATGACCGCCGTCAGCCTGTCGTTCTGACGCGATGGAGGAGACATGACCACGTTGCTGGCACGGGCCCGGGAGCTCGACGCCGTGGATCCGCTGGCGCGCTGGCGCGAGGAGTTCCACGTGCCTGATCCCGAGCTCGCCTACCTCGACGGGAACTCCCTGGGCATGCCGCCCCGTCGCACGCTGGAGCGCGTCGACGCCGTCGTGCGGGAGCAGTGGGGCCGCGACCTCATCCGGAGCTGGGACCACTGGGTCGATCTGCCCCGACGGGTCGGGGACCTGCTCGCTCCCGTGATCGGCGCCGCGCCCGGCGAGGTCGTCGTGCACGACTCGACCACGGTGAACCTCTACCAACTCGTGCGCGCCGCACTGCGGCTTCGCCCGGACCGCTCGGCGATCGCCGTCGATCCGGGCGACTTCCCGACCGACCGCTACGTGGTCGACGCGATCGCCCGGGCCGACGGATGGTCGGTGCGGTCCGGGTTCGACGACCTCGACGACGTCGCCGTGGTCGTGCGGTCGATGATCGACTACCGCACCGCGGAGATCACCGACATCGCCACCGAGACGGTCAGGGCCAGGTATGCCGGCGCGCTCGTCGTCTGGGACCTGTCGCACGCTGCCGGGGTGCATCCGGTCGGCCTGCACGACGCTGGTGCCGAGCTCGCGGTCGGCTGCACGTACAAGTTCCTGAACGGCGGGCCGGGCGCGCCGGCGTTCAGCTACGTCGCCGCCGAGCTGATCGGGCAGCTGGACGAGCCGTTCCACGGGTGGTTCGCCCGAGCCGACCAGTTCACGATGGGCCCCGACTTCGTGCCGCGGGACGACATCGGACGTCTGCTCGTCGGCACGCCGAACATCCTCGGACTGGTCGGCGCGCAGTGTGGTATCGAGGTGACCGCCGAAGCGGGGATCGAGGCGATCCGCACGAAGTCGATCGAGCTCGGACGGTTCGGTCTGGCCTGCTGCGACGAGCTCGGTCTGTCGACCTCGACGCCGACCGAGGACCGGCGGCGCGGCGGCCACCTGTGCGTGCACCATCCCGAAGCGGGCACGCTGACCCGCCGGCTCGCCGACGAACGAGCGGTGCTCGCCGACTTCCGCGAGCCCGACGTGATCCGTCTCGGATGCTCGCCGCTCACGACCCGCTTCGTCGACGTCGCGAGCGCCGCCATCGCGATCGCCGACCTGACATCCTGAGCCGCCGTCGCAGCCGGGGACGCGAGGGTGGGGCACCCCTCCCGAGGTGCCCCACCGTCGATCCATCGGACCGGTCACCCGATCACGGCCTCGTCACGACCCTGACGACACCGTCCCGTCGCCCCGGCGACGCCGGGTCACCAGCATCACCGCGCCGCCGACCAGGATCAGCCACAGCGCCGATCGGACGATCGGGCCGGTCGACTCGCTGCCGGTCCTCGGCAGCGTCACGGGCGGCGGCTCCGGCGGCGCCGCCAACGGGATCACGACGTCGACCGAGGCGTCGTCGCTGTTGTTCGTGAGATCCGGGTCGGGGGTCTCGGACTCCACGGTGCCGACGTTCACGATCGGGCCGTCGATCGGCGTGCCGGCGACCGTCACGGCGATCGTGATGACACCAGACTCGCCGGGGGCCATGGCCGGGCGGGTACACGTGAGGACGTTCCCCGAGCGGCCACAGGTGAAGAACGACGACGTGACGTCACCGACGGTCAACGACGAGGGGACCACGTCGCCGACCTCGACGGCAACCGCCGTGTCCGGGCCGTCGTTCGTGACCGTGAGGATCCAGTTGAACGCACCGCCGGGTCCGGTCGTCGACACGCTCGCCGTCTTGACGATCGCGAGGTCGGCCACGGGGTCGTCGACCCTCGTGTTCGTGATCGAGCAGCTGAGCGACAGGCCCGGCACGGCCACGAAGGTCACCGCCGCGTTCGCGGCATCACCGTCGAGGTCGGTCACTCCGGTGCAGGCGAGCCCCGACTGGGTCCACTTCGCCGGCACGGTCTCGCCGATCGTGTACTGGCGGCCCGGGACGAGGCCGGACCAGCCGACCGACGCCGACGTCGGCCCGGTGCCCGTCGCCGACTTGGTCGCGGGCTGGCCACCGTTCCCATCAGGGTCGGGGGTGATGGTGAAGTCGAACGACCAGGCGGCGTCGCTCGCCACGTTCGCGACGGACTTGCGGATCAGGACGTCGGCCGGATCGGGTGAGTTGGTGAACGTGCACTCGACGGTGGCGCCGGGGGAGACCGTCAGGTCGCCCGGGTCCTGGGCACCGGTGCAGACAGCACCGTCGAGCCTCCAGTCGGCGGGCACTGTCTCGGCCACCCGGAAGCCGCCGGGACGGACCTCGAAGGTCTCGCTGCTCGGCGTGCCGTCGGTGTCGTCACCGTTGCCGTCGAGGGTGAACGCCTCGTCGGGCCGGAAGTCGCCGGTGAGATCGAAGTCGAACGTCTCGAGCAGGGCGACGCCGGCGGCCGTGCCGGCGGCGATCACCTTGTTCACGACGATCTGGCCGCGCTGGGTGTTGGTGAATTCGCAGCTCACCCGATCACCCGGCGCCAGATCGATCTCGGCCGACGTGTCACCGTCGGCGAAGAGCTCGTCACCGCCGTAGGTCCAGACCGAACCGGTCGGCTGGTCCACGAGCGACTGGACCGAGCACGCGACGTCGGTGAGATCCCAGCCGGCGGGCACGAGCTCGGTGACCGAGTACGTGCCGGCCCCGACGAGCCCGGAGGACCGCTCCTCACCGTCGCCGATCGAGAAGGCGCCGAGGCCGCCGGTGAAGGCGAAGTCGATCCGCTCGGGATCCGTCGCCGGGGCGGTCGACTTGCTCACCACGATCTCCGCGAGCGACTCGTTCGAGAAGACGCACGTGATGTCGTCACCCCAATCGAGCGAGATCGCCCCGCCGCTCTGGTACGGCTGCCCGTCGCAAGCCGCGCTCAGCAGCTGCCACGGACTGGTGACGGTCTCGGTCAGCGAGTAGTCGCCGGCGTCGAGGCCGGCCCAGGTGTCCCCCACGCCGCCGGATGCGATGTCCCGGACGTCGCCGCTCGGACCGAACGTGAACTCGAACGTGCCGGCGGGGTCGGCGATCTTCTGGACCGTGATCGAGCCCTGCTTGCCGTTGACGAAGTCGCAGACGACCGTCTGGCCGTCGGCGACCGTGACCTCGGCACACGGCTCGGTGATCTTGGTCCAACCCGCCGGCGCGCTCTCGGTGAGGCCATAGCTGCCGGGGGTCACCCACGCCGAGATCGGGTTGCTGGGCGTGCCGTCGGCGGCGGCGGTCACGATCGTGCCGGTCGCGATGCCGACGCCGTCGAACAAGGTGACACCGACGAAGTCGAAGGCGTCGGTTCCGCCGAGCGTCGCCTTCGTGACGACGACCCGGCCACGCGGGATGTCGATGCACGCATCGTCGTCATCGGGACCGCTCGTTGACGTGATCGATGCCAGGTTGAACAGGCCATCGCCCTCGCCGGTGCCGCAGGCGACACCGTCGTCGGTCGCCGTCGGGGCGGCGGCGAAGGTGACGACGATCGAGTAGGTGTCGGTCTCGCCGGCACCCAGGCCGACGGGGCCGGAGGTGACGGCCTGGACGGCATCGCCGTCGAAGGCGGGGTCGAGGAGTGCGCCGGCCGGACCACTGACGGCCACGTCGGTGACGGTCATCCAGCCCGGGAACCCGAACTCGTCCTCGAGCTCGTAGACGCCCGGTCCGTTCCCCGTGTTGGCGACGTCGACCTGGTAGGTGACCGACATCGTCTTGCCGGGGTTCACGATGACTTCGCCGACGACGGTCTTGTCGACGGAGATCGACGGTTCGCCGAACGGCACGCAGGCATCGTCCTCGTCGACGACTGCCTCGTCGACGCTCACGCTCACGTCGTTCCAGGCGCCGCTCCCTCCGGCGCGGCAATCGCGCTCGGCAGATCGGGCGTCGAGGTCGAGCAGCACCCGGACGTCGATCGTCCAGACGAGCGAATCACCGGCCGAGATCGGGCCGGAGTACAGCATCGTGTCCAACTCGCCGTCCCAGGTCGCGCTGTGCGCGGCTCCGCTCACCGACGGGGCGCCGACGACGGTCAGAGACACCGGGAAGTCGAACGCATCGACGACGGTGATCTCCTCCACGACGTTGGAGTCGCTCGTCGCCGTGACGGTGAACCGGACGTCGAACTGGTCGACCGTGCCGTCGACCGGCACGGGGTCGACGAGCTCGGCGTCTTTTTCGATGGTCACCGGACCGCGCTGGTCGTTGTTGAACGTGCAGGTCACCGTGGTTCCCGGATCGACCTGGACCGTCGCACCGTTGGTGATGGCACCGAGCGAGCTGTCGCACGTGACGGCGGTGAGCACGAACTCGTACCCGCTCGCGCCAGCGACGGGTTGGGACTCGGTGACGTCGTACTGACCAGGCGCGACCTCGATCGGAGCGGTGGAGCCACCGATCTTGATCGGGCCGGCCGGCGTTCCGGAGACGCCGAAGTAGAAGTCGGTCGTGGCAGCGTCGAGGCCGACGCCGGTCTTGTCGATGACGATCTGGCCGTTCTGGGTGTTGGTGAACGTGCAGGTGATCGTGTTGTCGATCGCGCCGACGTCGAGGGTGATCGAGTCGTCGGTCTCGCCGGTGACGGTCGCCGCGGTGCCGTCCTCGTCGACGCAGTCGATGTCGGTGAGGTTCCAGCCAGGGCTGTCGGCGGCGTCACCCTCGGTGACGGTCACGGAGGTCCCGGACGGGAGCGCCACGAACTCGCTCTCGCCGTCCGCGAGCGAGAAGGTGTCGTCGCCGCCCGCGGTCGAGACGGTGAAGGGGAATTCCGTGGTCGCCCCGCCAGGCAAGGTCTCCTTGGCGACGACGATGCCGGTGGCGTCGTTGGTGATGACGCAGCTGGTGGGATCGAGCGATGTTCCACCGATGCTGTTCGGCGGGACCGCGAACGCCGCGCCCGTGGACGCACCGTTCTCGTACAAGGTGACGGGCACGATCGGGTAGCCGGCCGTGAAGATGTCCCGGTACGAGCAGACGACCGTGTCGAGGACCCAGCCCTCGGACGGGTCCGGCAGCGTCTCGGTGAGGTCGTAGTCCCGCGAGCTGAGCACGTTCGTCCAGCTGTGGGTCTGGCCGATCTCGATCGTCGCGTCGATCTCGTGGAGATCTGCGTCGGGTTCGGCCGTGGACGCGGGGGCGACGACGCCGCTGACGCCCAGCGCGGCATCGTGAGCCTGGCCGCCGTCGTCTTGGGTGATGTCGTAGCGGAAGAGCACACCGGCCCCGGCGGTCGGGCCGTTCTTGGTGACGTCCAGTGACCCGCAGTTGTCGATCACGAGATCGGGGAGACCCACGAGGTCCTTCACCTGTGACTGGAGGCTGCCACCGGTGATGGAGGCGGCGGGACCGCTGACCACGATCGAGTTGCAGGTGAGGTTCCCTTGGTCGTCCCGGAAGACGAGCTCGGTCACGTTCAGCGCGACCTCGCCGTAGTCGAGCGCCGCCGAGCCGTCGATGTACGCCGAGTTGTCGTCGGTGTCCTCCACCCACGCTCCAGCGGTGCGTCGATACTGGAGGAACGCCACCTCACCCGAGCTCGGGTTGAAGTCGAAGATGAACAGGTAGTCGCCGTTGGCGTCTCCCTCGGACGGTGTCGCGCCGTCGCCGTCGTCGAGATAGAGGGCGGCCTGCCAGGTGCCGGTGCCCCCGCACTTCTCGTAGCCGACGTACACGATGTCGAAGATCTCGCCGTCCTGGTCCACCTTCTCGGCGGCGACGTCGACGTAGTTGAGATCCGTCTTGCCATTGGGGTCGGCGCCCGGGGAGAGCCACACCGGCCCGTCACCGAGCTTGACGCCCCCGGTACCGGTCGAGGGGTCGTTGACGATGTCGCATCCCGGTCGCGGATCCTCATCACTGGGCACGGAGCCGTTGTCGTAGGAGCGAACGTTGTAGTACAAGCCGGTGGTCGCAAAGCCGCCAGGAGTGGTGCCTGGCCCGTAGGGCGCCTCGAAGTCGTTCGGCGCGGAAGGGTTGCCGTCGATCTCGAAGTCGGTCGCCGGGGCGACGGACGCCGCCTGCACGACCGAAGCGCCGCCCGTGCCGACCGTCACGCTGAGTGCCGTGGCCAATGCCGCGGTGATCACCAAGCGCAACCACTTGGTGGGTGTTCCCTGCTGGTCCATCTGATTCGCTCCTGGTGTCCGCCGTGTGTCCTGGGCGATCGCCCCGGACTGGAACGACCTCGTCCGCCCGCTTCCGAGATGACGGTCGTGGTCGACTTCCAATGTCCCGGTCACGGCGACCGGAAGTCAAAGAAACCGCGCACATTTCGGCCGTCAACGTCGAAAACACCACACGTAGCGCGCAGGAAATCACAAGTCGTCAAGCCTTCTGCAAATTCCTTGAGAAGAATGTCCTGGCGACGTGAGGTTCCGGACCGGCCATCCCGGGGCGTTGCGACCCGACCCGTCCGTCCCAGGGTGGCTCAGATCGGTCGGTAGCGGGCGTCGAGGCGGGCCAGCCCCGAACCCTCGACCTCTACTTCACCCTCATCGGCCAGATGGACGAGATGCGCCCAGACGCTGCGACCGGCTGGCTTGTGGAGCTCCTCGCGCACGTCGGCGTAGAGGACGGCCACGATCTCGGGGATGGTCGCGATCCCCGACCGCACGGCGTCGAGCACCGCGGCCTCACGAGCCAGGCGGTGTTCGACGAGTGCCGCGACGTACTCGACCACATCGTCGCGAGCCGGCCCGTGGGTCGGCCAGAGGACGTCGTCGGCCCGGTCGATCACGAGCCGCAGCGACTCGAGGTACGTCGCCATGTCGCCGTCGGGAGGTGACACCACGGTCGTGCTCCAACCCATCACGTGGTCGCCGCTGAACAGCACCCGAAGACCGTCGAGCCGCATCGCCCAGCACATGTGGTTGGACGTGTGCCCGGGTGTGTGGACCGCCTCGACGGCGACGCCGGGGGCGAGCTCGAGCACCTCCCCGTGCACGGTCGCGTGATCGGGCATGAAGTCGTGGTCGGTTGACTCCTCGATCACCGTGTCGGCGTCGGGATCGTCGGGTTCGGGCTCCAACACCGGATCGGGACGTGGGTGGGGACCGAACCCGAACGTCGGCGCGCCGGTCTCGGCAGCGAGCCACCGCGCGAGCGGCGAGTGATCGGCATGGCAGTGCGTGACGAGGATCCCCCGGACGCGTTCCCCCGCGAGGGCGGCGGCGAGCGCGTCGCGGTGGGAGTCGAGCCGCGGACCCGGGTCGATGACGACGACGTCACCGTGACCGACGAGGTAGGTCCCGGTTCCTCGGTACGTGAACTTCGACGGGTTCTCCGCGATCACGCGACGGATCGACGGTGCGACCTGGTCGACGCGTCCGTACTCGACCTCGTCGAGGGTGCGAAAGGTCGGGCCGCTCACGCGACCACCGCTCGGACGGCACCGACCGGCCGGCCGTGGCCGAGCACCGGAGCGATCATCGCTGCACCGTCGAGATCGACCCCGACGTGCGCGAGCGCAGCGGCGAGCACCACGGCGACCGGTCGCTCCTGTCCGTCGGCGATCTTGAGCGCCGCCGCCCACCCGTCCGGGTGAGCGATCGCGAACACACCCTGGGCACCGTCCTTGGCCAACGCGCCGGGGATGGCGCACATCACCCGCGTGACCGTGCGAGCGTCCCCTCCGACCAACTCGGGATGACCGGTCATCGCCCGCCACACCGGCCCGCGTTCGACCGCGAGCGCCCGGAACCCGAGCGCGAGGTCGCGCAGCGACAGCACGTGTGCAGGAGCACCGCATCCGTCGACACCGATGTGGTGGACGAACCCTGCGAGATCGGCGATCCGCGCCGTGATCGCGACCTGGAGCGGATGGTCGACATCGAGGTACCCGTCCGACGACCAGCCGCGGTGGCGGCACGTGGCGACCATCGCGGCGTGCTTGCCCGAGCAGTTCATGAGGATCGACGACCGATGGCCACCGGTGGCGAGCAGCTGCTCCATCGCCTCTTGCTGGAGCGGGAGCGACGGCGTGTTCGCGAGCGCCTCCTCACCCAAGCCGGCGCCGGCGAGGATCCGCCGGACCACGGCGATGTGTCGCTCGGTGCCGTCGTGGCTGGCGCAGGCGACCGCGAGCTGCTCGTCGTCCAGATCGAGGCCGAGGTCGAGCATCGCGTGGGCCTGCATCGGCTTGTTCGAGGACCGTGGGTAGATCGCCACGTCGGGGTCACCAGCAGCGAACGCGAGATCGCCGGTCGGGCCGAGCACGACGACGGCCCCGTGGTGGAAGCTCTCGTCGAAGCCCGAGCGGTCGGCGACCGCGACGGGGACGAACGCGTCGGGGGACGGACCCGTGCTCACGGCGCGATCACCCTCCCTCGTCGCGGTCACGTCGCCGGGCGGGCACCACGACCGTCGTGAGCTCGGACGGCACCACGTCGTGACGTTCGCCCCACTCCCCGACGACCGCCTGCAACATCGCCGCCGCAGGCAGCGCGAGGATCGCGCCGGCTCCGCCCAACAGCGCGAATCCGGCGAGTGCCGAGCCGAACGCCACGGCCGGGTGCAGCTCCATCGTGCGGGCGGTGATGCGCGGCGCGAAGAAGTAGTTCTCGACCTGCTGGTAGACGACGATGAACCCGAGCACGATCGCCGCCTTCACCGGGTCGTCGAGGAACGCGATCAGGACCGGGAGCACACCGGCGATGTAGGTCCCCACCACCGGGAGGAATTGGCTGACGAGCCCGACCCACAGCGCGAGCGGGATCGGCGCCTGGATCCCGGCGGCCTGGAAGACCACCCAGTGGAAGAACGCCGACAGCAACGAGAGCAGCGCCCGCGAGTAGAGGTAGCCGCCCGTCTTGTTGATCGCGAGCTCCCATGCGGCGAGCACCTGGCGCTGCCGGTCCGGGCGGAGGCGGCTGCAGATGGCGCGCCGGAGCCGAGGGCCGTCGGCGACGATGTAGTAGGTGAACAACAGGACCGACAGTGCCTGGAGCAGGCCGTTGAGCGCCTGGAGCGACAGGTTGACCACCCGATCCTGCTGGGCGTCGATGAACTGCTGGACCGGCCCGTCAGGTCGGTTGAACTCCTCGACGACCTCGTCGGCGTTCAGCGTCGACCCGAACGTGTCGTTGAGCGCGTCGACGGTGTCGCGGATGTAGGACTCCGAGTTCTGCATGAGGTCGGCGATCTGGGTGCCGACGAGGGTGCCGATCGCGCCGATGAACACGCCGATCGTGACGAGCACCCCGAGCAGGATCGCCCCGGTCGCCCGACCGCGGCGCCACCCGCGATGGGCGAGCCGGTTGACGCCCGGTTCGATCGCCAGCGCGAGGAAGAGCGAGATGACGAGGAGCAGGATCAACCCGTCGAGCCGGTTCCAGAGGTGCTTGACGAGCCCGACCACGAGGAAGCCGACCCAGAACACGATGATCGCCCGGATGATCCAGCCGGGAACACGCTGGACACCGACCCCGACCGACAGGTCGGCGGTGCCGCCCGCGGGGTCGACCGGGCCGGGGAGCGTGGCCGGCCCGCTGGCCGACGCGCCGGTCGACGGGAGGGGCGTGTCGACCGCGTCGTCGGGTGTCGAACCGCCGTGGGTCGCGTCGTCGGGCACGATGCGAGCGTAGTGACAGGGCGTGGCAGCATGAGGGCATGCCGCGATCCGCACCGATCGACGACCTCCGTGCGTGGGTCGCGGGACGCGTGCGTGCCGGTGTGGTCGGATCGCCCGAGCACGCGATGGCGCGCCACGCGGCGCTGTTCGATGCCCCCGGCGAGCGGTGGTTCGCTCCCGACGCCGCGATCTGCCGGGTCCACGGCGACAGCGCGATGTTCGTCGGCGGCCTGCGGGCCTTGCTGCTCCAGTCGCTGCATCCGCTGGCCATGGCCGGCGTCGCCGAGCACAGCGACTACCGCCACGACCCGTGGGGACGGCTGCAGCGCACCGCCGACTTCCTCGCCGCGACGACGTACGGTCCCGCATCGGAGGCAGAACGCGCCGTCGCGATCGTCCGTACCGTGCACGAACGGGTCACCGGGACGGCCCCCGACGGTCGGCCGTACGCCGCCAACGACCCGCACCTCCTTCGGTGGGTGCACCTGGCGGAGATCGACAGCTTCCTCGCCGCGTACGATCGATACGGTGCCGACTCGCTGACGGCCTCGGAGCGCGACGAGTACGTGCGCGACACGGCCGTGATCGCACGGGCGCTCGGCGTCCCGGCGCCACCCCAGTCGGTGCGTGCGATGCGCGACCAGTTGCGGATGTTCCGACCAGAGCTCGCGGGGAGCCCGGCGGCGCGCGACGCCGCTCGCTACCTGCTGCTGCAACCGCCGATGCCACTCGCGGTGCGTCCGCTCTACGGGGTGCTCGCCGCCGCCGCGGTCGCACTGCTCCCCCGCTGGGCGCGCGGTCCGCTATGGCTGCCCTATCTCCCGGTGGCGGAGGCGGTCGTGGTCCGTCCGGCGGGCGACGCGCTCACGCGGACGCTGCGGTGGGCACTCCGACGCGACGAAGCGTCGGCGTGAGGTCGCCGCCACCGGCCAGCACCACGCCCTGCCCGAGACCGAGCCACCTCGCCATCGACGACAGCTCCTCGGCGAGCTCCGCCGCGACGTCGAGCTCCGGGACCCCCGGTTCGGCCCAGGCAGCCTGCACGAGGAGGCGACCGTTCGCTCGATCGGCCTTCAGGTCGACCCGGCCGACGAGCTCGTCGCCGAGCAGGAACGGCAGCACGTAGTAGCCGTACCGGCGCTTGGGCTTCGGGGTGTAGATCTCGATCCGGTACTCGAAGTCGAAGAGCCGTTCAGCGCGGTCCCGATACCAGACGACGGGGTCGAACGGGCTGAGCAGCGCCCGCGCGGCGACCCGGCGTGGAAGTGCGGCGTCGGGGTGGAGGAAGGCCGGGTGCCGCCACCCCTCGACCTCGACCGCGTGCAACCGGTGATCCTCGACGAGCTCGGCGACCAGGTGGCGGCAGTCGGTGACCTTCATGCGGTGGTAGTCGCAGAGGTCGGCGAGCGTGCCGACGCCGTGATGGCGGGCGGCGTGGACGAGCAACTCCTTGCGGGCGTCGGGCTCGGGCACGGCAGGTCGGGCGAGGACCTCCGCCGGCAGGACCCGTTCGGTGACGTCGTAGACGCGAGCGAAGTCGTTGGCGCGCCGGGTCGCCGTGAGCCGACCCTCGTAGAACAGCGCCTCGAGTGCGATCTTGCCGTCGTCCCAGTCCCACCATGCGCCCTTCGGGCGGTCGCGCGACGTGAGGTCGCCGGCGGTGAGCGGGCCCTGGTCCTCCACCAGCCGGTGGACCTCGTCGAGGAAGTGGGCGCGCTCGGCCATCAGGCGTCGCATCGCCGGCCAGTGGTGCGGTCGGCGCATCCGCCAACGATGGAGGTGGTGGTGGTCGCTGCGCACGTGGCTGGCTTCGTGGACCCAATACTCGAACAGCTCACCGTCGGCGGTCGCGTCCGGGATGAGCGTGCGGGGGTGCGGTCCGAGCCTCGCGAAGAGTGGGAGCTCCTGGCTGCGCACGAGCACGTTCACCGAATCGATCTGGATGAGACCGATGCGGTCGAGGACGCGTCGGAGATGTCGGCGGTCGACGCGCCCGGTGGGTCGAGGGTCCGTGAACCCCTGGGCCGCGAGCGCGATCCGCCGCGCCTGTGCAACGGTCAACCGCTCGCGGGCCATCCGGGGCGACGATCGGCGCTCAGTCGTCGTGTTCGGTGATGGTGACGGCGTGGATGACGACATCGGTCTTCGGGCGGTCGCCGCCACCGGTCGGCACGCGCTGCATCTCGTCGAGGACGTCGAGGCCCTTCACGATCTTGCCGAACAGGCTGTACTGCGGCGGCAGGCCGGCACCGTTGGGACCGGAGATGAGGAAGAACTGGCTGCCGTTGGTGTTCGGTCCGGCGTTGGCCATGGCGACCGAGCCGATCTCGTACTGCCCCGGCTTGGGGAGCTCGTCGGCGAACTTGTAGCCCGGGCCACCACGACCGGTGCCGGTCGGGTCGCCGCCCTGGCAGACGAAGCCGTTGATGATGCGATGGAAGATCACGCCGTCGTAGTAGTGGTTGAGGGCGAGGAAGACGAAGTTGTTGACGGTCTTCGGGGCCTTGATCGGGTCGAGCGCGATGACGAGCTCGCCCATCGACGTCGACATCGTGGCGGTGTAGCGCTTGTCGGGGTCGATCCCCATCTCCGGCGGCGCCGGGAACTGCTGCTGCTTCGATGCGGACCCGTCGAACGGGGGGAAGGGAGTAGCCATGCCCGGCACCCTACCGTTCGCCGGCGAACCGGCTTCTCGCGAGCCCTCCTCCTCCCGCCGCACGTCGACTGCCACACCCCGCTGTCATGCTCGACGACATGGCGAAGAACCGGATCGAGCACGTGTGCACCGACTGCGGCGCGGTGCACCCGAAGTGGGCGGGCCAGTGCGCCGCGTGCGGGCAGTGGAACACCCTCGTCGAGGAGTTCTCGACTGCCGCGGTCCCGATCATCGCGCCCGCGGCCGGCCCGGCGCGACCGATCGGCGAGATCGATCCGCACGCGAGCACGCCGCGCTCGACCGGCATCGGTGAGCTCGATCGGGTCCTCGGCGGGGGGATGGTGCCCGGAGCGGTCACACTGCTGGGCGGCGAGCCGGGGATCGGCAAGAGCACGCTGCTCCTCCAACTGCTCGCGGCGTGGCCGGGCACGGCGCTCTACGTCACCGCCGAGGAGAGCGCGCAACAGGTGCGCTTGCGCGCCGAGCGCCTCGACGCGGTCCGTCCCGACCTGTGGCTCCTCGCGGAGACCGCGATCCCCCACGTCGTGGCAGCGGTCGAGGAGATCTCCCCGAGCATCGTCGTGATCGACTCGATCCAGACGGTGCACGATCCGTCGCTGGGGTCGCCGCCGGGCTCGGTCGTGCAGGTCCGAGGGTGCGCTCACCAGCTGGTCGAGTTGGCGAAGCGCCGGGACGTACCGATCGTCCTGGTCGGTCACGTGACGAAGGAGGGTTCGCTCGCCGGCCCTCGCGTGCTCGAGCATGTGGTCGACTCGGTCCTCGCGTTCGAAGGAGAACGCCACCATGCCCTGCGCCTGCTCCGGGCGACGAAGCACCGCTTCGGCCCGACCAACGAGCTGGGCCTGTTCGAGATGGCCGGCCACGGCCTCGTCGGCGTGCCCGATCCGAGCCGGCTGTTCCTCGGCGATCGTCGCACCGGCGTCCCCGGATCGGCCGTCGTACCGACGATCGAGGGGCAACGCCCGATCGTCATCGAGGTCCAGGCGCTCACGACACCGGCCCCGCCCAACGTGCCGGCGCGGCGCACGACGCAGGGGGTCGACGGCAACCGGCTGGCGCTGCTCTTGGCGGTCCTCCAGCAGCGGGCACGTGTGCAGGTCCAGCAGCAGGACGTCTACGCGTCGACGGTCGGTGGGGTGCGGCTCGTCGAGCCCGGGCTCGACCTGGCGGTGTGCCTGGCGGTGGTGAGCGCGATCACCGAGCGTCCGTTGCCCGCCGACCTGGTGGCGTTCGGGGAGGTCGGGCTGGGTGGTGAGGTCCGCCAGGTCGCCCACACGCCGCGGCGCTTCAACGAGGCAGGCCGGCTCGGCTTCCGGCGCGTGATCGCGCCCCGCAACTCCCCGGAGCCCGACCGCGGCGGTGTGTGCGTGCTCCGGGTCGGCACGTTGCCCGAAGCGCTGGCGGCGGCCGGGCTGGTGTGACGGGCTGATCCATGCCGCGCTCACCGCGGCGCCAGGTCCGACGAGGGCCGATCATCTAGACTTGCGACGTGAACAGCCGGTACAGCGTCGCCAACGAGGCGATGCGCTACGCCCTGGCCCGTGTCGCCCCCGGCACGCCCCTGCGCGACGGCATCGACCGGATCGTGCGATCCAAGGCCGGCGCGCTGCTCGTCCTGTCCGACGACCCGGAGGTCCTGTCGATCTGCTCGGGTGGGTTCCTCGTCGACGCCCCGTTCAGCCCCCAGCGCCTGTCGGAGCTGGCGAAGATGGACGGTGCGATCATCATCTCGAACGATGGTGGCCGGATCGCCCGGGCGAACGTCCACCTGGTCCCCGACCCCACCGTGCCGACGAGCGAGACCGGAACCCGCCATCGCACCGCGGAGCGCGTCGCCCGGTCGCTCGACGTCCCGGTCATCTCGGCGTCGGAGGAGATGGGCGTCATCAACGTCTACGCCGGGGGCACCAAGCGCCAGCTGCAGGAGACGGGCCGTCTCCTCGACCGAGCGAACCAGGCGCTGCAGACCCTCGAGCGCTACAAGTCCCGCCTCGACGACGCGATCGGCAACCTGACGGCGCTCGAGGTGGAGGACGTCGTGACGGTGCGCGACGTGGTGAGCGTGGTGCAGCGTGGCGAGATGGTGCACCGGATCGCCGACGAGATCGAGACGATGATCATCGAGCTGGGGGTCGACGCCCGGCTGCTGCGCCTCCAGCTCGACGAGCTGTACAGCGAGATCGACGACGAGCTCGACCTCGTCGTCGCCGACTACCTCCCGCCGCACCGCAACGTCGAGGACACCCTCGCGGAGATGTCCCGGTTGCGCGATGACGACGTGCTCGACGCGCGCATGGCGCTCACGACGCTGCACCTGGGCGAGAACGAGCTCGACGCCGAGGTCGCACCGAAGGGTCTGCGACTGCTCCGTCGGGTCAACGCCCTGCCACCCGAGCTGGCGGCCCGGATCGCGAACGACTTCGGTGGCCTGGCCCGCCTGCAGCGTGCGACGACCGACGACCTGCTGCGGGTCGACGGTGTCGACGAGGCGACCGCGAACAGCGTCAAGGAGACGCTCCAGCGGGTGACCGAGAACACGATCCTCGACCAGTACAGCTGAGCCGCTGCGGCTCTCGATCCGAAGCAGGAGTGCCGATGCCAGTTCGACACGTGGTCATGTTCCGCTGGGCCGACGGGTTGGACGACGACCACGTCCGCCGGGTGCGGGACGGGTTGGACGCCCTGCCCGCCCAGATCGAGCAGATCCGCAGCTACGTGCACGGGCACGACCTCGGCGTGACCGACGGCAACTTCGACTACGTGCTCGTCGCCGACTTCGACTCGGTCGACGACTTCCTCGTCTACCGCACCCACCCGGTGCACGTGCAGTTCATCGAGGACGTGATCACCGGCAACACCGCCGAACGCGCCGCCGTCCAGTACGCGACCTGACCGCGCCCACACCTCGTCGTTCTGCGGCGGTTCCTGCGCAGCATCTGCGCAAGAACCTCCCCAGATCGACCGTCTCAGACGACGAGCTCGTACGGCCCGGTCAACGGGTGAGCAGCTCACGGCGGAGCTGGACGAGGGTGGGTGACGGCTCACCGTCCGACCACGGATCGGCGTTGACCACGCGCTCGTACTGCTCCCACTCCTGGCGGACGCCGGCGTGATCGCCGGCTCGCGCGTGGGCACGCATC
>DATHUU010000022.1:0-3112 GCA_035461925.1 Ilumatobacter sp. | reverse complement strand
GACCCACGAGTCCGCCGCCGACACGTTGCGCGACACCGACGGTCGCCTCTACAAGGAGAGCTTCGGCATGGCCTCCAACCGCGCCGTCAAGAGTCGCACCCGGGCCGAATCGTCGCTCGAACGGGCCCGCAAGGAGCTGTTCGAAGAGGGCATCAGCACCTCCCGCATGTACCTCGACCCCGACCGACCAGGGGTGGAGGACATCATCGACCAGATCGTCGCGGGGGTCCGGTCCGCCTGCACCTACGCGGGCGCTGCGACCATCCCGCAGTTCCACGAGCAGGCTGTCGTCGGGGTGCAGAGCCACGCCGGTTACGAGGAGGGTCGACCGATGGGGACGTCATGGTGAGGCGGATGGTGAGGCGGATGGTGACGCGATGGTGACGCGATGATGACGCGATGGTGAGCTCCGAGCGCGAACGACGGCCGCTCGTGATCGCGATCGACGGCCCGGCAGGTGCGGGCAAGAGCACAGTCGGCCGGGCGTTGGCCGACCGACTCGGGCTGGGCTACCTCGACACGGGCGCGATGTACCGGGCGATGACCTTCGCGGCGCTTCGTCGCGGCGTGCCCGAGGGCGATCTGGCCGAGGTCGCGGCGATGGCGCCCGAGGTCGAGATGTCGATCGTCGAGGGCATGGTGACCGTCGACGGCGTCGACGCCACGGCCGCCATCCGCGGCCGCGAGGTCACCGAGGCCGTCTCGCAGGTGGCCGCGAACCCGGCGGTCCGGGCGGTCCTGGTCGAGCAGCAGCGCGAGTGGGTGCGCGAGCGCGGCGGCGGCGTCGTCGAAGGCCGTGACATCGGGTCGGTCGTGTTCCCGGCCGCCGATCTCAAGCTCTACATCACCGCCTCGCCGAGGGTCCGCGCCGAGCGGCGCGTCCGGGAGATCGGCGGCGACGTCGAGGAGGTCGAGCGATCGATCATCCACCGTGATCGCTACGACTCCAGTCGCGACCACAGCCCGCTCACCGAGACCGACGACGCGGTCACGGTCGACACGACCGGCATGACCATCGACGAGGTCGTCGAGCACATCCTCGGTCTGCTGGCGGCCACCCGGACGGAGCAGCCCACGTGAGCGACGCCACCCCGGACGCTGACGTGTCCCAGGAACCGCGGCCGGCCCGTCCGAGCATCTCCAGCACGACCACGGTGGCGAAGCCGTCGACCTTCCTCGCCGGCAACAGCCTGGCCAGCCGGGTGTTCTATCGCATCGCGTGGATGATCGTCGTCCCGACCTTCCGCGCCTACACCCGGCTCACGATCCACGGCAAGGAGCACGTCCCGAAGTCGGGGCCGTTCGTGCTCGCCCCCACGCACCGGTCGTACCTCGACACCCCGTTCGCGGGCACGGTCCGGTGGAAGCGGATGAGGTTCATGGGCAAGCACACGATGTGGAAGAACCGCCAGCTCGGATGGATCATCTCGGCCCTCGGTGCATTCCCGGTGCAGCGGGGTGCCGCGGACCGCGAGGCGCTCAAGCGGGCGATCGAGGTCCTCGAGCGGGGCGAGCCGCTCGTGCTGTTCCCCGAGGGCGAGCGCAAGGAGGGGCCGGTGGTCCAGCCGCTCTTCGACGGGGCGGTGTACATCGCGATCAAGGCCGGGGTGCCGATCGTGCCGGTGGGCATCGGCGGGAGCGAACGGGTGATGCCGAAGCACGCGAGGTTCGTGTACCCCCGCAAGGTGCACGTCGAGATCGGTCCGCCGATCCCCCCACCGGTCGTGCCCGACAGCGGTCGCGTTCCACGCACCGTGTACACCGAGCACTCCGAGCGACTCCATGCCGAGCTCCAACGTCTGTTCGACACCGCGATGGAACGGGTGCCCTGGAGCTACCCGATCGATCGCGACCCGGCCGACTGAAGGTGCTCCCGCATCGCCGCCGCCAGGTACACGGGGTCGCGGGTGCCGCACAGCTCGCGGGCCGAGTGCATGGAGAGCTGCGGAACGCCGACGTCGACCGTCTCGATGCCGAGCCGTGTCGCCGTGATCGGGCCGATCGTCGACCCGCACGGCATGTTGTTCCGGGACACGAAGACCTGGAACGGGACGTCCGCCGACTCGCATGCCCGGGCGAAGTCGGCGGCGGTCGCCGACGAGGTCGCGTACCGTTGGTTGCTGTTGACCTTGATCGCCGGCCCGGCGTTGACCACGGGCTGATGGCCCGGGTCGTGGCGATCGGGGTAGTTCGGGTGGATCGCGTGCGCATTGTCGGCCGAGACGCAGCTCGACCCCGCCAGGGCCCGCAGCAGGTCGTCCCGCGTGCCGCCGCGCGCGAGGACGTGACGCTCGAGGACCCGCTCGAGGAGCGGCCCACCCGCACCGGTGGTCGATGACGAGCCGACCTCTTCGTGGTCGTTGAGCACCATCACGGCGATCGAGCCGGTCGGACGGGCGGCCACGAGCGCGTCGATCGCCGCCCAGCACGACAGCAGGTTGTCGAGCCGACCGCTCGCGAGCATCGAGGCGTCGTGGCCGAGGACCGTCGCCGGTTGGACGTCGTAGAGGCAGAGCTCCCAGAACACCGGTGTGGGCACTCCGGCCTCGGCCGCGATCCACCCTGCGAACTCGCCGGGCGAAGGCGCACCGACACCCCAGATCGGTTGGAGGTGCTGCTGCGGGTCGAGCCTCAGGCCCTCGTTGACGGCGCGGTCGAGGTGGACCGCGAGCTGCGGGACGCGAGCGACGGGCCGTGACACGTCGACGAGTGCCGACGTCCCGTCGGGAAGCGTGAGCCGTCCGGCGATCCCGAGATCGCGGTCGAGCCACGAGTTGTTGAGGATCCCGCCGTACACCTCGACGTTGAGCTGTCGCCAACCCAGCGATCCGGCGTCGGGGAAGGGCTTCACGCGCAGGCACGGGGAGTCGGTGTGCGCACCGACGAGCCGGAACGGCGAGGTGACGGTGGCGTCCGGCGCCGTCCGCCAGGCGATCACCCCACCGTCGCGGACGACGTAGCCCGCCGGCGGAAGGTCTCGCCAGTCGCCGTCGGCGTCCGTGGCGACGAACCCGGCGGCGTCGAGTCGGGTCGCCGCGTTGGCCGCAGCGTGGAAGGGCGACGGCGACGCGTCGAGGTAGGCGCGCAGGTCGTCGATCACGATCTGGGTCAC
>DATHUU010000021.1:0-12791 GCA_035461925.1 Ilumatobacter sp. | reverse complement strand
CGTCGCCGTCGTGGCCGGACTCGTGGCGCGCGCGGTCGTCGGCGACCGGCGGGACCACGCGGCCGAGCTCGCCGCAGCGGTCGCACTCGAGGACGGCGTCCGGCCGCTCGTGAGCGACTGGGTGGACGAGCTGGGCGAGGTCACCTCGGTCGTGGTCAAGCGCACGGCCGATCCGGAGCCGGCGGTGGCCCACCTGCTGGCACCCGCCGGCGAGGAGCGTCCCAGCGTGTCGGTGGTGTCCGACCCGGCGACCGTCGACATCACGATCGACGGACTGCTCGCCGACGGCCGTCCGTACGAGATCTTCATGCCCGAGGGCCGGTACGTCTCGCTGGGCACGGTCGGTGCCGACGGCCAGTATCTCGAGGTGATGGGCCGGGGCATGACGATCGACGACCTGCTGGTGGTCATCGCGGACGTGAACGTCGACCTGACCGCGATCGTGCGCCTGCCCGACGGCTGGGTCGAGCTCGGCTCGGCGCCCGTGCCGCCGTGGCACCACGGCTTCGGGACGTACTACACGTTCGAGGGCGGGCGTCGGCTCGGCATCACGGTCGAGCAGGCGTCCCCCGGCCGGGCAGCGCTGACGGCGTTCGCACCGACCGAGGCAGTCGACCTCGGCACCGACGGATGGGCGTATCGGCACCGCCCGCCCGACAACCAGGTGTGGTTCGAGCGCGGCGACACCGTCGTGCACCTCACCGGCGACTTCTCCGACACGGAGTTCCTGCTCGTCATCCGCTCGCTCCGGGACATGCGGCCGGGGGAGCACCCGCTCAGTGACCCCGACCCCTACCCGTTCTGACAAGTCCTCGACTGTTCGCAGTGGGGGACCATCACGGCCACCTTCAACTACGTGTGACGGGAGGACGACGGGGGCGCGGTCAGCGGGTGCGGAAGCGGGTGATCTTGTCCTCGCCGATGCGGTCGCGCTTCTCCGGGTCGTCGATGCCGAGCCCTTCCTCCGGCGCGAGACACAGCACGCCGAGCTTGCCCTCGGCCTCGTTGCGGTGCATCGCCCGCGTCGCCGCTCCGACCTGCTCGAGCGTGTACACGTCGCTCATGATCGGGTGGATGCGGCCCTGGTCGATCAGCTTGTTCGCGGCCCACGCCTCCGCGTAGTTCGCGAAGTGCGACGAGAGCAGCCGCTTCAGCTTCATCCAGAAGTGGCGGTTGTCGAACTCGACCATGTAGCCCGACGTCGCCGCGCACGTCACCACCGTTCCGCCACGCTTCACCGCGAAGATCGAGGCACCCATCGTGGAGCGGCCGGGGTGCTCGAACACGATGTCGGGGTCCTCGCCGATCAGGGTCCGGATGTGCTTGCCGAACCGGCGCCACTCCGACTCGTCCTGGGTGTGCTCGTCGAGCCAGAAGTCGTACCCCTCGGCACGCCGATCGATGACCGCCTCGACGCCCATGTCGTGCAGCAGCTGCGCCCGCGCCGGCGACGACACCACACCGATCGGGATGCCTCCGCCGTTGAGCACGTACTGCACGGCGTAGCCACCGATGCCACCCGTCGCACCCCACACCAGCACCGAATCGCCCTGCTTCATGCGGGCGCCGTTGTGACCCACCAACATCCGGTACGACGTCGAGTTGCACAGCGCGTTCACCGCCGCCTCTTCCCACGAGAGATGGGTCGGCTTCGGCATCAGCTGGTTCGCCTTCACGATCGACAGGTCGGCGAGGCCGCCGTAGTTCGTCTCGAAGCCCCAGATCCGTTGGTTGGCGGCGAGCATCGAGTCGTCGTGGGCCGACGGGTCCTGGTCGTCGACGTGGTTGCAGTGGACGGTGACCCGGTCACCCGGCTTCCAGTTCCGCACCGCCGATCCCACCCGCAGCACCACGCCCGACGCGTCGGAGCCGATCACGTGGAACGGCTGGGCGTGACGTGCCGCCCACTCCGACTCGCGGGCGAGCCGGTCGAGGAACCCGAACGTCGGGAGCGGCTCGAAGATCGAGGTCCACACCGTGTTGAAGTTGATCGACGACGCCATCACGGCGAGGTACACCTCGTCGGGCGCCAGCTCCGGGGTGGGGACCTCGTCGACGTGGAGCGACTTGGTCGGATCCTTGTCCGAGGACTCGACACCCTCGAACATGTCGGCCTCGTCCCGCTTGACGAACGCCGCCCGGTACGACTCGGGGAGGGGAAGGTTCGCGAGGTCGTCGCCGGACGCACCCGCCTGGATCGCTTCGAGGATGTGCTGCATGTCGCAGTGGCTCCGTGGGGGAGATTTCAGTTCGTGCCAGGCACGTACTGAAATGGCTAACGGGGATTAGCCGTACTGTAGCGCATCCTGGCTAACGAGTGTTAGCCGAACGTGTCGCTGCGACGTAACGTGTCCGGCGATGCCCACCCGAGAACGATCCAGCGGACGCACCCACGTGCCGAGCGCGGTCGAGCACCGAACCGGCTCCGATGCGCCACCCGATCGCCATCGGGAGATCCTCGACGCCGCACTCGAGCTGTTCGCCACCATCGGGTACCGCGCGACGACCATGGCCCAGATCGGCGACCGGATCGGCATCCGCGGCCCAAGCCTCTACAAGCACGTCACCTCCAAGCAGGAGATGCTCGTCGAGATCATGGCCGGGATGATGGAGGAGCTGCTTCGCCGCCAGCGGGCCGCGCTCGACGCCGGCGGCGACGTGCGCGATCGGCTCGAGCGCATCACCGCCGTGCACGTGCAGTATCACGCCGAGCACCGCTACGAGGCGTTCGTCGGCCACCGCGAGATCGACAACCTCGAAGAACCCGAGCGCAGCCGGATCCTCGACCTGCGCCGCGAGTACGAGTCGCACTTCCGCGAGCTCGTCCAGGAAGGGCGCGAGCTTGACGTGTTCCGCACGTCGTCGGACCGATGGTCGTCCTACGCCATCTTGGACATGGGCATCGGCGTGTCGGCCTGGTACAACCCGACCGGCTCGGTCGCCCCCGACGAGCTCGCCGCCACCTATGCCGAGCTCGCGGTCCGCATGCTCGGTGCCGGCGACGCCTGACCGAACAACCGAACACTGGACCTACAGGACATCGCGCAGCTTGAGCCGCTCCCCGGTCCGCACGATCGCCCGCCGGAACACCACCGTCGCGAGCCGGCCGACCAGCACCACCGTCAGGAGCAGGACGGCGATCGAGATCGCGTACTCGATCGGTGTCCCGGCCCCGATCGCGACGCGGAAGGGCGCCACCATCGGCGAGGTCAGCGGGAACACGCCGAGCACGAGACCGACGACCGAATCACCGGCGGTGATCGCCACGAAGTACCCGGCGATGAGCAGCATCGTCAGCGGCATGACGACCGCCCCGGCCTCCTCCTGGCGGGCCACCATCGCACCGAGCGACCCGGCCAGGGTGAGGTAGAGGACCAGTCCGCCGAGGAACCACACCGCCGAGACCACGATGGTCCGCCCGATGCCCTGTGGCAGGTCGCCGCCCAGAGCGAACCTGATCGCCACCGGCAGGGCACCGGCCATCAGGATGACCAGGCCGATGCAGCCGACCCCGATCACCTTGCCCGCCAGCATCGAGCGTGGCGGCACGATCGCGAGCAGCACCTCGCTCACCCGGTTCGACTTCTCGGTCGCCACCGCCGCCGCGACCTGGCTGGTCAGGATGACCGTCACCAGGTACAGGATCATCGTCAGCACGAACGCCGCACCCTGTCGATCGGACTGGTCGGCGTCGAGGAGTGAGACCTCCGGCGCGGCGTCGACGAACGCCGCCGTGACCTCGGCGAGGTCGACGCCCTCGGCCGCCAGCCTCGTCGCCGCGACCCGGCTGGTGACCACCTCGCGCACCACCGCGACCAGATCGCTCGACTCGTCCTCGACGATCAGCTCCGGGACCTCCTCGTCGCGCAGCAGCACGGCCAGGTCGGCGTCGCCGTCCTCGATCGCCAACGCCGCGGCGTCGCGGTCGGGCATCGGCGTGACCACGATCCCCGGTTCGGGGACGGCCGCCAGCGCTTCGGTCACGCCGATCAGGTCCTCGCCCACGAGCGCCACCTGACCGGGGTCGTCGTCGTCGGGAAGCACCTCGGGCAGCACCACGACGGCCGTGGCACCGATCAGGATGAGGCCCACCATCGCCCAGATCGACTTGCGACGCAGCGCTTCGCGGAGCTCGCGCTCGACGACGAGCCACGTGCTGCGGTCCATCACACCGGCACCGCCTCGGTCGGCCCGACGGCGGCGATGAAGAGCTCCGAGAGCGTCGGTGCCTCCACGCCGAAGTCGGTGACCCGGCGATGTCGTCGGATCACGTCGAGCACCGCCCCCGCGTCGACACCCGGCGACAGGCGCAACCGAGTCCCCGCCGAGCCCGACGACACGACGTCGACCCCGCCCGCACCGACGGCGACACCGACACCCGGCCCGTCGAACCAGGTGGCGTCGACCTCGACGTCGACGCGCAGGTACCGGTCCGGGGCCCGCTCGCGCAGGTCGCGGACCGGACCCTCGAGCACCACCCGACCGGCGTGGATCATCACGATCGTCTCGCAGAGATCCTGTACGAGGTCGAGCTGATGGCTCGAGAAGACGAGGTGCCCTCCGGCGTCGACGTGGTCGCGGATGACACCGGCGAGGAACGCGGTCGCGACCGGGTCGAGACCTGCGAACGGCTCGTCGAGCACCAGCAGCGTCGGTCCGTGCACCATCGCCGCCGCCAGCTGGACCCGCTGTGCCATCCCGCCCGACAGGTCGCGGATCGGGTCGCCGGCGCGGTCGGCGAGACCGAGCCGCTCGAGCAGGTCGCGCGCCCGTCGAGCGGCGTCGCGGCGCTCGACGCCGTACAGCCGCGCGAGCCAGACGAGATGGTCGAGCGTGCGCATCTCCCGGTACAGGCCGCGCTCCTGGGGCATGTACCCCCACCGGCGGCGGTCGTCCGCAGCCACCGGCCGGCCCTGCCAGCGCACCTCGCCCGCGTTCGGGTCGATCACCCCGAACACGATCCGCATCAACGTCGTCTTCCCGGCGCCGTTCGGCCCGAGCAACCCGACGACGCGGCCGGGCGGCACGTCGAGATCGACACCGTCGAGCACGACGCGCTCGCCGAACGCATGTCGGAGCCCGACCACCCGGAGACCGTCGTGCATGCCTGCCACCCTGGCACACGACGGGCTTCACCGAGGAAGGTAAGTCACTGGTGCGACCAAGTCCCCTAGCCGCGCGGGCCTCGGACGGCGTTCCATGGACGCGACGAGGAGGGTCGCAAGAGGATGATCAAACGCACGATCGAGGTGCCGCCCGAGCACGTGTTCCCGCCGGACGAGTGGCGGGTCATCGAGACTCAATGGACCGACCACTTCAACACGCGAGCGGAGAGCGCACTCGCCCTGTCCAACGGCTACCTCGGTGTGCGGGGCTGCCCCGACGAAGGTGTGCCGGTCACGTCGCCCGGCACCTTCATCAACGGCTTCCACGAGACCTGGCCGATCGTCCACGCCGAAGACGCCTACGGTCTCGCCCGGACGGGCCAGACGATGGTGAACGTCCCCGACGCCACCGCCATCCAGCTCTACGTCGACGACGAACCGCTCTACCTGCCCACCGCCCGCACGCGGGAGTACCGGCGAGTCCTCGACATGCGCGACGGCGTCCTCACCCGCGAGCTGACGTGGTCGACCCCGTCCGGCAAGCACGTCACGGTGCGCAGCACGCGCCTGGTCTCGTTCGAGCACCGACACGTCCTCGCAGTGTCGTACGAGGTCACGACCGACCTGCCGGCGCCGATCGCCATCAGCTCCCGCATCGTCAACCGCGCCAACGGCCCGACGCCCGGCCACGTCGACCCGTCCCACCACCTCGGGCGACACATCGATCCACGGCTCGACCGGCACGTCGATCCACGGCTCGGGACCCGCATCGGACGCCGAGTCCTCGAGCCGCTCCTCGTCGACGAGACCGACGGGCGAGTGGTGCTCGGCTACCGAACCGTGAGCAGCGGGATGACCCTCGCCCTCGCCGTGGACCACGAGCTCGAGGTCCCGAGCCCGCACCACGTCACGGTGTCGGCCGACCCCGACCGTTCGGAGTTCGTGCTCACCGTCGATGCCGAACCGAACGTACCGATCCGGATGATCAAGTACGCGGCGTACCAGACGTCGCGCAGCGCCACCGTCGACGATCTGGCCGCCCGGTGCCGGCACACCCTCGACCGCATCCGCACGAACGGCTTCGCAGCGCTCGTCGACGCGCAGCGGGCCAACCTCGACCGGTTCTGGGACCGTGCCGACGTCACCGTCGAGGACACCGTCCGCCACCCGGTCCGGATGCAGCAGGCAGTGCGCTGGAACCTGTTCCACCTGGCCCAAGCGACGTGGCGAGCCGAGGGTGCCGGCATCCCCGCCAAGGGTCTCACCGGCGACGCCTACGACGGGCACTACTTCTGGGACACCGAGACCTGGGTGCTCCCGTTCCTGGCCTACACGCAGCCACGGATCGCACGGAACCTGCTTCGCTTCCGGCACAGCATGCTGCCGAGCGCCCGCGCCCGCGCCCGCGAGCTCAAGGTGCGGGGCGCACTGTTCCCGTGGCGCACGATCCGGGGTGACGAGGCCTCGGCCTACTACCAAGCCGGCACCGCACAGTTCCACCTGAACGCCGACATCGCCTACGCGATCCGGCGATACCTCGACGTCCGGGACGACGACGGCTTCATCGCCGAGACCGGCGCCGAGATGCTCGTCGAGACCGCCCGCTCGTGGATCGACCTCGGCTTCTACGGCGAGGACGACCAGTTCCACATCCACGGTGTGACCGGCCCCGACGAGTACACGGCCGTGGTCGACGACAACGCCTACACGAACCTGATGGCGCGCCTCAACCTGCACTACGCGGCGACGACGATGCGCCGGCTCGAGGCCGAGCGGCCGGAGGACCATCGCCGCCTCGTCGACGAGCTGCGCGTCGATCCCGCCGAGATCGAGGAGTGGACCCGAGCCGCCGAGCGGATGTACGTGCCGCACGACCCGAAGCGGGACATCACGCCCCAGGACGCGACGTTCCTCTCGCACGAACGTTGGGATCTCGACGCGACGCCGGTGGAGGAGTTCCCGCTCCTGCTCCACCATCACCCGCTGACGATCTACCGACGGCAGGTGCTCAAGCAGGCCGACGTCGTGATGGCCATGTTCCTGCTGGGCAACGAGTTCACGCCGGAGCAGAAGCGGCGGAACTTCGAGTACTACGACCCGATCACCACCGGCGACTCGTCGTTGTCGGCGAGCATCCAGAGCGTCGTCGCCTCCGAGATCGGCGACGAGCGCGCGGCCTGCCGCTACCTCGACCTGGCGGTGCTCGTCGACATCGCCGACGTGGCCGGCAACGCGAGCAACGGGGTGCACATCGCATCGGCGGCCGGAGCATGGATGGGTCTCGTGTTCGGCTTCGGCGGGGTCCGGGACTTCGACGGCCAGCTCGCGATCGATCCTCGTCTGCCGGCCCGCTTCCGCTCGCTCGGCTTCTCGCTGCGGTTCCACGATCGCCAGCTCCGGCTCCGCATCACGCACGAGCACGAGCGCTACGAGCTCACCGAGGGGGAGCCGCTGGACGTCGTCATCCGAGGCCGCCGTCACCAGCTCGTCCTCGGCGCCCCCCTCGAGGTCGCCCCCCGCTGAACGAGGAAGGTGGACGCGTGTTCGGCCTGTTCGCGCGGGGCTACCGCGCGGTAACGTCGCGACATGGCAGCAACCGTCATCGTCGCCGGCGCCCGCACTCCCATCGGGAAGATGTCCGGCGCCCTCTCGTCCCAGACCGCCGCCGAGCTCGGTGGCGTCGCGATCGCCGAAGCGCTGCGGCGCGCCGGCGTCGAACCCGACCAGGTCGACCACGTCATCATGGGCCAGGTGCTCATGGCGGGGCAGGGCCAGGTACCCGCCCGCCAGGCTGCGGTCAACGCCGGCATCCCGATGCGGGTGCCGTCGGTGAACGTCAACAAGGTCTGCCTCTCGGGCCTCAACGCGATCTACCTCGCCCACCAGATGGTCCAGACGGGCGACGCCGACATCGTCGTCGCCGGCGGCATGGAGTCGATGACCAACGCGCCGTACCTCGCCCGCGGCGCCCGCGGCGGCTTCCGGTACGGCAACACCGAGCTCGAGGACGCGATCATCCGCGACGGGCTGTGGTGCGCGTTCGACTCGTGCCTCATGGGTCTCGGCACCGACCGCTACACCGGCGACTCCATCAGCCGCCAGGAGATGGACGAGGTGTCGGCCGAGTCACACGAGCGTGCCGCACGGGCGATCAAGGACGGCATCCTCGCCGAGGAGATCGCCCCGGTCTCGATCCCACAACGCAAGGGCGACCCGATCGTCGTCGAGCACGACGAGGGCGTCCGCCCCGGCACCACCGCCGAGAGCCTCGGCGGGCTACGTCCGGCGTTCGACCCGAACGGCACGATCACGGCCGGCAACGCGTCGCAGCTCAGCGACGGTGGCTCGGCCCTCGTGATCATGTCCGAGGAGGCGGCGGCCCGCACCGGTGCCGACCCGCTCGGCGAGGTCGTCAGCTACGGCATGGTCGCCGGGCCCGACAACCCGTCGCTCAACCTCCAGCCGTCGAACGCGATCCGGGCGGCGCTCGCCAAGACCGACCTCTCGGTGGACGACCTCGCGCTCTACGAGCTCAACGAGGCGTTCGCCGCCGTCGGCATCGCGTCGGCCCGCGACCTCGGCATCTCGCTCGACGTCGTCAACGTCAACGGCGGCGCGATCGCGCTCGGACACCCGATCGGCATGAGCGGCAACCGGCTCGCACTCACCCTGCTCCACGAGCTCCGTCGCCGGGGCGGCGGGGTCGGTGCCGCGGCGCTGTGCGGTGGTGGCGGCCAGGGCGATGCGCTGATCGTCCGCTCCCGCTGACCGGCATCTTCCGAAACGTGGACGTCCCTTGACCGGGATTTCACGCTCTTTGGGTTGACGCTGGTTCGTCATCTTCGTAACGTGTCTGTAATACGAGGCGTCATTGCTTCGGACCGGCCCGTCCGCCCGCTACCGGTTCGAGGAGATGACGCCTCGTAATGGTTTTCCGGCCGACGCGCAGCGGTCGCGCAAGGTGTCTGACACCTCTCGCGACGGTCAGTCGATGGTGCGGCGGCCTTCGAGGGCTCGGCCGAGGGTGAGCTCGTCGGCGTACTCGAGGTCGCCACCGACCGGGAGGCCCGACGCGATCCGCGTCACCTTCAACCCCAGCGGCTTGAGCATCCGGGCCAGGTACATCGCCGTCACCTCGCCCTCGGTGTTCGGGTTCGTGCACACGATCACCTCCTCGACGCCCTCCGGGCCGAGCCGGCCGAGCAGCTCCCGGATCTTCAGCTGCTCCGGGCCGATCCCCTCCAGGGGGCTCATCGCCCCCAGCAGCACGTGATACCGACCCCGGAACTCGCCGGTCTTCTCGATCGCGACGATGTCGCGGGACTCCTCGACCACGCAGATGATCGTCGAATCACGACGGTCGTCGGCACAGAACCCGCACAGCGCGCCCTCCGACACGTTGAAGCACCGCTCGCAGAAGCGGACCTTCTCCTTCGCCTCCCGGATCGCCGTCGCCAGCCGGGTCGCGTCCTCGACCGGGACCTTCAGCAAGTGGAACGCGATCCGTTGCGCCGACTTCGGGCCGATGCCCGGCAGACGGCCGAGCTCGTCGATCAGGGCCTGGACCGGAGGGGTGTACGCGCTCGCCATGCCAGAGCGCTCAGTCGTCGACGACCAGCTCGGAGCCGGGGAACGCCTCGGCCAACCGGTCGATCGGGGTCTTCACCGACTCGGGCGGTGCGTCGGTCAACTCGGTGAGGTCGACCTCGTCGTCGTCGGGCAGGTCGACCGGGTGCGGTGGTGCCTCCGGCTCGTCGGGCATCGCGGCCGCAGCCTGAGCGGCCCGCTCGACCGCCGACGGGCCCGTCCGCGCGGCGGGCGGCTGCTCACGAACGGCGGCGGGTCGCGAGACGTCCGACGTCGCCCGAACCGACGTGACCGGGGTGCCGTCGACCACGAACTCGATCGTGACCGCCTCACCCACCGCCGCCGAGAGGGCAGCCTCGACCTCGCCGCGGTGCGTGTCGCACTTCGCGCCGTGCGGTTCGTTCGGCACGGCGAACTGCCACGCCCCGCTCGCCGAGCGGCCGGCGAACGACCCAGCGGAGAACAGCGCTCGCACGAGCGGCTTGACCTGGGCCTTCACCTGCTGCTCCCACGCCTCGGGGACCGACCTCGTCGGACCGGCGGCCGCGGGCGGCGCGGCCGGAGCGGGAGGCACGGGCTCGGGAGCGGCGGGTGTCGGTTCGGGTGCCGGCTCGGACGCCGGCGGCGCTGCCGCCGGCGTCGGGCGCTGCGCGGCGCCGCCGAGCACCGCGCGCCCGGTCGTCGGATCCTTCGGTGCCGCGGCCCGCTCGGCCGCACCCGGCGGCGCCTCGGTGAGCTGCTTCACCCGCTGCTCGAGCCGCTCCAGGCGCGCGACCAGCGCCTCGGCGTCCTCGCCCGACTCGTCGTGGGTGAGCTGCACCAGCGCGACCTCGACCAGGATCCGCGGATCGGGTGCCAGCCGCATGTCGGTCATCGTCGTGCCCAACCGTTCGATCGCCCGCACCAGCGCCGCCGCACCGAGCCGCTGCGCCTGCGCCGCGACCACGTCGATCCGATCGCTCGGGAGCACCACCAGCTCCGGTGCCATCAGCGACAAGAACGCGTTGCGGAGGTGACGGACCAGATCTTCGGTGACGGCCCGCGGATCGTGACCCAGGCTGACCGCGTGCGCCATCGCGGCGAGCGCCCGACCCGGATCGCGCTCGATCATGGCGACCACGAACTCGTCGGGGTCGACCACCTCGCCCAGATCACCGCCCGTGGTGGCGAGCAGCTCGAGCGCCGACAGGGTGTCACGCGCCGACCCCCCGCCCCGCACCAGCGCCGAGTCGAGCGCCGACTGGGGCAGGTCGAGCCCGGCATCCTCGGCGACCCACTTCACGTGCGCGGCGAGGGTGTCGGCCGGCAGCAGGTGGAACTCGAGGTGCTGGGTGCGCGACCGGATCGTCGGGAGCACCTTCTGTGGGTCGGTCGTCGCCAGCACGAACACGACGTGCGGTGGCGGCTCCTCCAACGTCTTCAGGAGCGCGGCCGACGCCTCCTTGGTGAGCATGTGGACCTCGTCGAGGATGTACACCTTGTGCCGACCGGCCGTGCCGAGCGACGCCTTCTCGATCAGGTCGCGCATCGCGTCGATGCCACGGTTCGACGCCGCGTCGAGCTCGTGCACGTCGTAGCTCGTTCCCCGCTCGACCGACACGCAGGAGTCGCACTCGCAGCACGGCTCACCGTCGACGACGCGCTCGCAATTGAGGACCTTGGCCAGGATGCGGGCCGACGTCGTCTTCCCGGTGCCTCTCGGCCCCGAGAAGAGGTAAGCCTGCCCCTCGCGCCCCTGTGCGACCGCGTCGCGCAGGGCGCGCACGACGTGGTCCTGCCCCTTGAGCTCGCTGAACCGGCGTGGGCGGTAGCGGCGGTACAGCGACTGGGTTGCCATCGCCGCCGACTCTACCCAAGGGGTGCGCGGGCGGCTGTTGCCGGCTCGGCCGACGCACGCGCCACGAACGCGTTGCGGCCAGGTTGCGAAGTGGTGTCGGTCCGCTGACCCCCGTGCTGGCTACGGTGGAACCCGTGGGCGTGCGAACCTGTGTTCCCCCTCCGGCCGGCGAACGCCGCCGTCCGACCGTCATCCCGACGACCATCACCGCCGTCCGACTCGCCGTGGTGGGGTTCGCCGCTGCCCTCGCCGTGCTCGCCGGCGCCTCGCCCTCGGCCGCCCAGGACACCAACAGCCTCCGCGAGATCGACCCGGCCAACGGTGCCGAGCTCGAGGAGTCGCCGACCGTCATCACGCTGTCGTTCAACCAGGAGATCCGCGACGACGACATCCCGACCGTCGACCTGTCCTGCGGTGGGCAACCGCAGGCGACCGGTCTCCCCGAGGTGGACAACGACGGCATCGTCGTCACGGCGACGGTCACGAACCCGCTCCCGGCGACGTCGTGCCTCATCGCCTACTCGCTCCGCGACGGGCTCGGCAACAACCTCGTGATCGGCACGTCGTCGTTCCGGGTCCTCAACGACCCACCCTCGACGACGGCTGCCGCCGGCGACACCGGTGCGACCGAACCCGGCGCCACCACCACCGTCGACCCGTTCATCCGCCAGGAGGCCAACCCGGCCACCACCGGCACCCTCGACGCCGAGAGCCAAGGCAGCACCGGTGGCGCGATCTGGTTCGGCCGCCTCCTGTCGACGATCGGGATCCTCGTGATCTTCGGCGGGCTGGCGATCATCAGCGTCGGCTGGCCGGAAGGCCCCGAGTACCTGGTCACCGTGCGCTACTTCCGGCTCGCCTGGGCGATCGCCCTGATCGGCACCGTCATCTACCTCATCGCGTTCGCCGCCGACTTCAACGACTCGAGCTTCGGCACCGCGATGAGCCCCAGCTCGTGGCTCGACCTGAAGGACGCCGGTTGGGCGGGCCGCGGCGCTCTCCTCCGGCTCGTGTTCGTGATCGCGTGCTGGTACGTGGTGTCACGACCCGAGCACATCATCGACCCGGCGACCGCCATGTGGGGATGGGGCATCCCCCTCGCCACCGTCGCCGTCACCGCGCTGACCCGCGTCGAGGGTCCGTGGCCGGCGCTCGGCTACCTCGTCAACGTCGCCCACCTCCTCGCCGCCGGTGTCTGGGTCGGCGGTGCCGCGCTCGTGTCGCGCGTCGTGCTCGCCGGCCCGGGCGAGGACGACCTCGTC
>DATHUU010000020.1:0-8959 GCA_035461925.1 Ilumatobacter sp. | reverse complement strand
GCGATGGGTGCGGCGAGGGCGGTGTTGGTGTCGGATCCGGAGTTGGCCGGCTCGGATGCGTTGACGACGGCGAAGGTGTTGGCCGCGGCGGCCAGGAAGCTCGGGGATGTGGAGTTGATCATCGCGGGGACGGAGTCGTCGGATGGGTACACGGGGACGGTCCCGGAGCAGATGGCCGAGGTGCTCGGCCTGCCGTCGGTGACGTTCGCGAAGTCGGTGGCGGTCGAGGGTGGGACGCTGCGGGTGAATCGTCAGACCGAGGCGGGGTTCGACGAGGTGGAGTGTCCGACACCGGCGGTCGTCAGCGTGACGGCGGGTGTGGTGGAGCCTCGCTATCCGAGCTTCAAGGGGATCATGGCGGCGAAGTCGAAGCCGGTCGACACGGTGACGGCGGCCGACCTCGGCGTGACGCCGGTGGGTTGGGCGGGTGCGGGTCAGCAGATCGTGGCGGTGGAGGCGGCGCCGGCGCGTGAGGCGGGTGAGGTGGTCGAGGATGATGGTGAGGCGTATCTGAAGGTCGTGGCGTTCCTCGAGGGCCTCAAGGTCATCTGAGCGAGCCGAGCAGCGAGAAGGAACGGAGAAGGGACGAGATCATGGGTATCGACAGTGTGTGGGTGTTCGCGCAGGAGACCGATGGGGTGGCGACGTCGGCGACGTTGGAGTTGTTGACCAAGGCGCGGTCGTTGGGTGGCACCGTCAGCGCGTTCGTGGTCGGTGACGCCACTGGTGTCGCGGCGCAGTTGGGTGAGTACGGGGCGGTCAAGGTGTATGCGACCGGTGATCTCGGTGGGGTGTTGCCGGGTGTGGCGGGGGCGTCGGCGATGGCTGCGGTGATCGATGGCGGTGAGGTGCCTGATCTGGTGATGTTTCCGCAGAACTATGAGGGTCGTGATGTGATGTCGCGGTTGTCGGTGAAGTTGGATCGCACGGTGTTGACGAACAACACCGACATCTCGGTCGATGGGGACACGGTCAAGGTGACGACGCCGGTGTTCGGTGGTGAGCAGTTGGTGACGACCACGTTCACGGGTGCGGGTCCGTTCTTGGCGGCGTTCCGTCCGAAGAGCTTCGAGCCGGCTGCTGGTGGTGCCGGGGCGGGTGAGGTGGTGGCGGCGCCGGTGCCGGATCTGGGTGCGACCGGTGGTGCGAAGGTGACCGCGGTGCACGTGGAGGAGTCGTCGGGTCCCAAGCTCGACGAGGCGGCGGTCGTGGTCAGTGGTGGTCGTGGGTTGGGTCAGGCCGACAGCTTCGCGATGGTCGACGAGCTCGCCAAGTTGCTCAAGGGTGCCGCGGGTGCGTCGCGGGCGATCGTGGATGCCGGGTGGGTGCCGTACTCGATGCAGGTGGGTCAGACCGGCAAGGTCGTCAAGCCGAACGTGTACATCGCGGCGGGGATCTCGGGTGCGACCCAGCACATGGTCGGCATGAAGGGCTCCAAGAACATCATCGCGATCAACAAAGACGCCGAAGCCCCGATCTTCGGGGTCGCCGACTTGGGCATCATCGGCGACGTCCACAAAGTCCTCCCCCAACTCAGCGACGCCCTCAAGAACCGCTGACAAGTCGCGCAAGGTGTCAGACACCTTGCGCGACACGAACACTCACCGTCCTCGTTCCGGTCGGGAAGTTGCCGCACCTGCCCCGGCAACAACCCGCCCAGAACGAAGGCGGTGGACGGTTCAGGCGGCGTCGCTCGCGTTGATCGCCCAGGCGACGCCCTCGGACACGTTCTCGACGAGGAGTTGCAGGCGCCAGCCGCCTTCGGGCTCGTGGGCGTCCCAGCGGTACCATCGCAGCTCGGCGAGCAGCGCCGCGATGGCCGCGTCGCTCGGTGGCCACGCATCGTGGAGATCGCCCATCGCGCCGAGCACCCACCACATCGAGAAGCGTCCGATCGCCATGCCGCGCCGGCGACCGTGCGCGCCGCCGCTCGCCCCCGCCCACGCGAGCCTCGCCAGCGCCTCGTCGGCCGGGATCGTCGTCAACCGCGCCGAGCGCACCCCGAGCGCCGCGAGCGCGTCGAGGTGCGTCCCTTCGACGCACACGACCTCGGCCCGGCCCGTGGAGGACGACGTCCAGGCGTCGACCAGCTGCCGCACCGCCGACTCCGTCGCCTCGTCGTCGACCACCATCGCGTCGATCTCGTCGGCGGTGCGTTCGACCGTGACCGACTCCAACCGGCCCGACTCCGGTGGTTCCGGGTGCTCGGCGCCGGCATCGGTGTACGTCGACGTCGGGTAGACCGGCTCCCACGGTCGCGGTTCCACGGGGATGTCGAGGACCGGCGGGAGCGCGTCGGTCGTCGCCGGGTCGATCGCCTCGCCGCGGAGTGCCCGCTCGTGGGCGACGAACAGCGCGACCGGTACCGGATGGAGGTGCGGCGCGAGGTCGGCCCAGGTGTGGTGGACCGCGGCCACCTCCGACAGCGGCCCGATCGTGAACCGACCGGCCTCGCCGTCGAGGACCACCGCCGCCCACTCGGGTGGTGCCAGCAGTGCCAAGCGGTACTCGGCCAGTGTCGCAGCCGGCCACAGCTGGCGCCCGGATTCACGGGTCGCCGCCGCGCATCGGTCGCGAACGCGCAGGAGGCCGGCCCAGTCGCGGTCGGAGCACCGATCGTCGATCAGCCGCACGAGACCGTCGAGGTCGACCGCATGGACGAGCTCGTCCAGCCGAGCGTCGAGCTCGTCCAGCCGAGCGTCGAGCCCGTCCTGCCGCTCGTCGAGCTCGTCCAGCCGAGAGTCGAGCCCGTCCAGCCGATCGTCGAGCCCGTCCAGCCGCTCGTCGAGCCCGTCCAGCCGAGAGTCGGGCCCGTCCTGCCGCTCGTCGAGCCCGTCCACCTGACCGTCGTCCATTGCAGCGTCGTTCACACCAGCGGCCAGGGGTAGCGGCGGCCGGTCTCGTCGTGCGGGAACACCCGCTCGGTGACGAGCTTCGTCGCCCGACGGCGGATCGCCCCGACCTCGTCGTCGTCGAGGAGGGCGGCGACGTCGATCGGCACCCGCTCGACCAACCCGGCGACACGCGCGAGGAGCTCGTCGTCGATCGCCTCGCCGGCGAACTCCCAGATGACCGTTCGGAGCTTGAACGGGACGCTGAAGCACAGCCCGTTGTCGATCGCCCAGACCCGGTCGTGGGCGAGCAGGCAGTGGCCCGACTTGCGATCGGTGTTGTTCGCGAGGATGTCGAGCACCGCGATGTCGCGCAGCTGGTCGTGGAGACGATCGTGCTGCTCGAAGATGGTGAAGTAGTGCTGGCGATGGTCGGCGTCGACGAACCACTGGTACGACCCCTCGCCCAACGGACCGTCGCGCAGCACCGTCGGCGGCACGACACCGAGCCCGAGATGCTCCGAGAGCAGGAACACCGCACGCTCCCGCTTGTGCAGTCCCGGCTCGAAGTCCCACAGCGGACGCTCACCACGTACCGGCTTGTAGATCGCCCGCTGTTCGGCGGCGTCGTGGTGGCTGTCACCGCACCGCATCGTGACCAGGAACGTGCCGTTCGAGCTCCACGGCATCCGTCCCTCGATCTCGGGCTCGGCGTGCATCAGGAACGCCACCGGGTCGGGGATCACATCCGAGGCGAGGAGGTCGGCGGCGGACATCAGCGGTCAGTTCATGCGCGGGCAGGGGTGACCGTCCGGATCGATCGGCAGGCCGCACCACTGGCAGTCCGGCCGGCCCGACGCGATCACGCGCTCGGCGTGCTCGCAGAAGGACGCGGCCTGGCTCCGGGTGACGTACAAGCGGATGTGGCCGTCATGTCCGGGGAGCTCCTCGCCGTCCTCGTCGACCAGGCCCATCTCCTCGAGCTGCACCACGAGCCGATCGGCCTGGCGGTCGTAGCCGAGCCCGATCGGGCCGAGCACGAACACCTGCTCCACCGGTTCCACCAGCTCGAGCGACCCGGGCAGCGACTTGTCCTCGGCCGGGGGGAGGTCGTTCAACACCTTGCGCAGGTACTGGACGATCGCGCCGACCTGCTGCTTCTCGCACTTCACCGCCACCCGTTGCCGACCTTGTCGGGCCTGGAGGTAGAAGGTCCGCTCGCCCGGTCGCCCGACCGCTCCCGTGGTGAACGTGTCGACCTGCTCGAACTCGAAGAAGGCGCTCATGCCCCGGTCGACCTCACCGCGTCCGAGATCGTGTCCGCGATCATGTCCGCGATCATGTCCGCGATCATGATGGTGCGAGCTCGCGGAGCGACCCGCCGATCGAGTTGACGGTGAGCGCGATCGGCCCGTCGGTGCTCCACGCGAACGCGCTGATCGAGCACGGCGAGATGACGATCCGCTGGAACAGGTCGAGGTGGGTCCCCATCGCGTGGGCCACGGCGGCCTTGATCGGGTCGGCATGGCTGACGCAGACGATCGTGCCGCCCGGGTGCTGCGTACGGAGTGTCTCGAGGGTCGAGACGATCCGCACCTGCATCTCGGTGAAGCTCTCACCGTTCGGGAACCGGAACGTCGACGGCGCCTTCTGCACGGTGCGCCACTCGGGGAGCTTGAACAGGTCCTTCAACTTCGCCCCGGTCCAGTCACCGAAGTCGCATTCGAGCAGGCCCCGCGCCACCTTCGGCTTGAGCCCGAGCGCCTTGCCGATCGGCGCCGCCGTCTCGCGGGTCCGCTCCAACGGGGAGCAGTAGAGGGCATCGACCCGCTCCAGCTCGGCGAGCCGTTCACCCGCCCGTTCGGCCTGGCGCACACCCTCGTCGGCCAGTTGCAGACCCGGGGCGCGACCCGGCAACGACTGCCCGGTGGTCGGGGTCGTGCCGTGGCGGACGAGCAGGATCGTCGTCGGCTTCGGGGGCTTCGTCTTGCTGGCCATCGCGTCGTTCAACCTACTGTCGATCTCGATGGGGCGTCATGCCGACCGACCGGAGAAGTTGCTCGCCGCGCTCGAGTGCGACGTGGTGACCTGTCGAGCCTGTCCGCGTCTGGTCGCCTGGCGCGAGCAGGTCGCCCGGGAGAAGCGTGCGGCCTTCCGCGACGAGGAGTACTGGGGACGACCGATCCCCGGCTTCGGTGACCCGGCCGCCCGGATCCTCGTGCTCGGGTTGGCGCCAGCGGCGCACGGAGCGAACCGGACCGGCCGAGTGTTCACCGGCGACCGCAGCGGCGACTGGCTGTTCCGGGCCCTGCACCGGGCCGGTCTGGCCAGCCAACCGACGTCGGTGTCGGCCGACGACGGCCTCGTGCTGACGGACACGTGGGTCACCGCGGCGGTGAAGTGCGCGCCGCCGGCCAACCAGCCGCTGCCGGCCGAGCGAGACGCCTGCGCGTCGTTCCTCACGCGCGAGGTCGAGGCGCTCGCCGACGTCCGGGTCGTGGTGTGCCTCGGCGCGTTCGGGTACGACGCCGCCTGTCGCCACTTCGAGGTGCGGCCACGACCGAAGTTCGGCCACGGGGTCGAGGTCGACCTCGCCGCCCGACCGGGCAGCGGGCCGGTGCTGGTCTGCTCGTTCCACCCCAGTCAGCAGAACACCTTCACCGGCCGGCTCACCGAGCCGATGCTCGACGCCGTCGTCGCGAGAGCCGTCGAGCTCGCCCGCCGATAGCCTCAGCACACTGTGAATCGCCGCCGTTCCCTCGTCGCCGTCGCCGCCCTGTCGCTGACCGTGCTGACCGCCTGTGGGGCGTCGGCACCCCCCGGCCGGGAGCTCGCCGACGAGATGATCGACACGCTCGACGTCAGCGACGCGGTCAAGCAGTGCATGCGCCAGGCCGTGGACGACTTCGAGATCGACCCCGACGCCGGGTTCGAGAGCTTCGACGACATGGCGCAGAAGGCGGCCGACGACCAACCGCAGGCCGTTGCCGTGATGGCCGAGTTCGAGTCGGCCCTCGCCGCCTGCAACCGACGGTGAGGAATTTCAGTTGGTGCCTGGCACGAACTGAAATCAGTGGGCGGCGGCCTTCTTTTTGGGGGGTGGGACGCCGATGGCGGGGGCGGGGTCGGCGTCTTGGGGCCAGCGGCGTCGGCTGACGATCGACAGCAGGCGCAGCAGGCGCATCGCGGTCTCGTCCTCTTGGGCTGGTCGGGCGATGATGGTGCCGTCGGCGATCATCCGCTCGATCACGGCTTCGCCGAGCTCGGTGCGCACGATCGTGAGCGTCCAGTCGTTGTCCTCACCGATGCCGCCGGTCGACACGTCGGCGTGCTCGGCGGCGAAGTCGGGGCAGTGGAGACAGCCTTTGCGGGTCCACTGGTGGCATTCCTTCAAGTCGATCTCGTGGTACGAGCCGTCGTCCATCCAGATCTGGAACACGCCCTTGATGTTCATCTTCTTCATGTGCTGCTTCTGCAACCCGTACTTGGCTTCGAACAGCTCGGTGAAGATCGCGTCGTCGAACGTCTTGGAGCACAACAGCCCGATGTTGAACTGGAACGGCTTGGACACCTTGCCCGCCTTGCGGTCCCACATCGTCGGCGGCGACGATGTCTGACAACCCATCCCCACCAGCGCGAGCCGGTCGAACCCCTTCTCGCGGGCCTCGGGGAGCGCCAGCGGGTTCGCGCAGTACGTGTAGCGGGAGCCGGCGGTGGCGAGGATCTCCTCGCGGGTCGTGACCACCTGCGGCTTGGCCTTCCAGCGGTCGTCGTCCTCCACACCCGACACGAGCGCGGCGTCGATGTAGTCGTGCTCGCGCATCCAGATCAGCATCGCCGAGACGAGACCGCCGTCCTGGCCCATCTCGTGCACCGTGCGGTCACTGGCCCGGGTCAGGTACAGCTGGCGCCACACCCCGGCCATCTCGTCGGGCTCGCGCACCCGCCCGAACAGGTGCAGGTCGGCTGACGTCTCCCACGCCCCGAACCGGGGGCACGCCCGGGTGCAGGTGGTGCAGCCCTTCTCACCGTGGATGCAGTTGTCCGGACCCAGCTCCTCTTCCAGGTGGAACGGGATGTACTTGCCCTCTTCGTGCTCGTAGCCGATCACGTCGTGGGGACACGTCACCACGCAGCCCGAGCACCCCGTGCACAGACCGGTGTCGATCACCTCGGCCTTGAGCTCCTTCCACTGCGCCGTCCAGCGCTCCTTCTTCGCAGGTGCCGGGGCGTCGGTCGCGGTCATGGTCGGGAACCGTACCCAACGGCTCCGAGCGAGGCGAAGCGTGGTCGCGTCGTGCGGTCAGGCTTCGACGAGGGTGCCGCGGAGGATCGAGCGACCGGAATGGGCGTCGTCGCCGTCGCGGGGCTCGATGCTGATGTCGACGATCCGGTGGGTCGACACGTCGAGCGTCGCCGGCACGGTGTACGACCCGGGCCCGCTGACGAGTGACACCGGAGCGACGTCGACGATCGCGCCGGTGTCGTCGGCCTCGATCAGCCACAGCTCGAGATCGGCATCCTCGTCGACGGTGGGGAACGAGGCGTCGTCGAGCACGATCTCGAAGCCACCGTCGCGCTCCACCAGCCGGGCCGTGGCGGTCGCGCCGGCGCCGAGCGGGTCGAACGCCTCGGCGTCGTGGGCGAGCTCGGCGGTCGCGAGCACGGCCTCGTCGGTCGAGCGGTTCATCACCACGGCGACACCGACGACCACGAGCACGAGCGCCGCAGCGACACCGAGCAGCCACGGGGCGCGGGTGGTGGTGGCGCGCCGGCGCGCCAGGTCGACCACCGGTGCGGGCTCGTCGGCGAGCTGTCGTTCGATGCCGGCCCACACGTCGGGCGGCGGGGTGACCGGTTCGAGGTCGGCGGGTTCGAGCTCGGCGATGAGCGCCTCGATCTCGGGGTCGATGTCGAACGGGGATCGGTCGAAGGTCTGTTCGTCAGGCATGGGTGGCCTCCAGACAGGCACGGATCCGGGTGAGTCCACGCCGGATGTCGCTCTTGACCGTGCCGAGCGGCAGCCCGGTGCGGTCGGTGATCTCGTGGTGGGTGAGCCCTTCGAGATAGGCGAGCGTGATGACCTCCCGGGCTCGGTCGGGGAGTGCTCGCATCGCATCGGCGACCACCATCTTGTCGATCGTGCGCCCGAGATCGGTCTCGCTCTGGGGATCGGTGTGCTCCATCGGTTCGGGGGCCCGACGGTCGGCGTGCCGTCGCTCCGACCGGAGATGGTCGATGATGCGCCGTTTGGCGATGCCGACGAGCCAGGCGCCGAGCGTGCCGCGTCCCGGGTCGAACTGGTCCCTGGCCTTCCACGCGCTCACGAACACCTCCTGCGTCACGTCCTTCGCAGAGTGTTCGTCGAGCGCCTTGCGACAGATCCCGTACACGAGTCCGCCGTGCACGTCGTACACCGACCGTAGATCGGCGTCGCCCGATGCGAACGCGGCGTCGAGCGGCGCACCTGCCGATGGGTTCCCGACCGAGGTCACGGTCGCATGGTAGCGAGGAGCGCTGTCGACCCGGTCGAGAGTGAGTGCGAGGGTGGTGCTCATGGGATCGGTTCCGGAGAAGCGATCGGGTGTGGGATGCCGGCTGGCACCCCACACCCGATCGGGTTCACCGTGATCGCCTCCGGCTCAGGGGAGCAGGACGGTGTCGATGACGTGGATGACGCCATTGCTGGCTTCGACGTCGACCGCGGTGACGGTGGCGTCGTTCACCATGACGGTCTCCCCGTCGACGGAGATCGCGACCTCGGCGCCGTTCACGGTGGCGACGCTCTGGCCGTCGAGGGTCACGACGTCGCTGCTCGGGACCTCGCCGGCCACGACGTGGGAGGTGAGGATCGAGGTCAGGGTCTCGGTGTCGGCGAGGAGTTCCTCGGCGGTGAGGCCGAGGGCTTCGAGGGCGGCGGCGAAGGCGTCGTCGGTCGGTGCGAACACCGTGAACGGGCCCTCACCGGAGAGGGTCTCGACGAGACCGGCGGCCTGGACCGCGGCGACGAGGGTGCTGAAGCCCTCGGTCGACGCCGCGACGTCGACGATCGTGCCGGGCTCCTCGGCGGGAGCCTCCTCGGCAGCGGGCTCCTCGGCCGGCTGCTCCGCGGGGGCCTCGTCGGCCGC